>NZ_CAPDXS010000006.1:28355-60789 GCF_948601915.1 uncultured Acetatifactor sp.
ACCAGTCGTGGAGGTTCAGCATTTTGATGGTGAGCATCCCCGACAGGCCGGATATGAGCTCCTGGTTGATATCTTCCTCCGCCTGCCCTGCGCGGATATAGTTCTGCACCAGATATTTTTCCGTGATGAGCGGGGGCAGGAACTGGATCATGCCGAATGCCGTCAGCAGGCCCGCTATCCACAGGCCGCTGTCCCTCCGGGCCAGCAGAAGGGAATAGAGGAGGAGTCCCGCCCCGGCCTGGATCAGGCCCGGAAGCTTCTCCGTGAAGAAGTCCACACATTCGGGGATATCTTTTTCGCAGAGGACTGTGAGCCTGCCCTCGCTGTCCGGGCGCAGGGGCCCTTCCAGGTATCTGGCGTACAGGGCGCATTCCAGGTCGTTCGTCCTGCGCTGGCGGCAGGGCGTCCATAACCGGCCCTTGACATAGGCACATGCCAGCTGCACCGCGAATACGACGCAGAGCTTTTCCACAATGAGGACTCCTCTTTGATAGGAAAAATCGGATAAGATGTCTACGAAGGCGGCAAGGTAACGGGCGATGAGGAAAATGCAGAAGGTGTCTGCCAGGAGCAGGACCGTACAGGCGGCCATGCAGAATCTGTGGTTCTTGTATAAGTCTTTTCTGTTCATTGCGGGGCTCCTTTGGGCGGTATCCGGTTTTCTGCCGCCCTGCTCCCCGGAGGAGAGCAAGGCTTGTGCGCTTTGGCTTCCGTGTGGCATGCGTGGAAGCGCAAGGCCATGGATAGTTTACGATAGGAGCGGCTTCTCTGTAAGGGGCTGATTGGATAGGACCGGGCTCAACCTCCGGTTGGAATAAACGGAAAGAATGGATGAATATTTATGTTGACAATCGGATATACTTTGTATATACTTAAGGTATGAGATATATTCCATCCTATATACCGTAAGATAAAGAACCTGATACACAGAGATAACGATGTACACATAAGATAGTACACAGACGAAGAGAGAGACAGGGATTATATGGATATGAAAGCCAAAGCGATGACAAAAGATACGATGACGAATTTTGCGACTAAAACAATCATACGGAGGTGGGGAAACAGTCAGGGAATCAGACTTTCAAAGGAAGTGCTGTCACAGATGGACTTAAAAGAGGATGATACGGTAGGAATCAGTATATATGATGGAAAAATGACTATTGAGAAAATCAATAAGCCGAAATATCTTAATTTACAGGAAAGGTTGGAGGCATTCTACAAAAGACCGCTTGAAGAGATTTATGTTGAAAACGAGCAAGAGGTTGATGTAGGGAATCCGGTAGGGGATGAAATGTGGTAACTTATAAACAAGGCGATATCATTGTCATGGATTTTGACCCTCAACAGGGGCATGAACAGCGAGGGAGGAGACCGGCAATCATTCTGAGCAATGATGTACTGAACCATCATAGCTCATTAGCGCTTGTCTGTCCTATCACGAACACGAACAAAAGGCATCCATTTCATATTGAATTGGACGGGCGGACACAGACCACAGGCGTGATATTGTGCAATCAGGCAAAGATGCTGGATGTCAGAGCGAGGAACGCGCAGTTCAGAGAGGAATGCCCGGAGGATATCTGGAAGGAAGCCAGAGAGTTGATCATCAGCTTCATGTAAAGGCAGCATATAGCGGCAAAGGCATTTGGTCTGTATTCCAGATGCCTTTTTGTATGTGAAAAAAGCTTGCATAAGAAAACAAAAGAAGCTAAAATAGATATGGCCTGTAAACAGATTGAGAGAAAGAGCAGAAACCATGCCCAAGAGAATGATTGAGACGAATATAACGGAAGAGGACATCAAGATAGAAGGCTCCCTGCGCCCCCAGAAATTGGATGACTACATCGGTCAATCCAAGGTGAAGGAGACTCTGAAGATTTATATCGAGGCAGCGAAGCTGCGGGGGGACGCTCTGGACCATGTGCTCTTCTACGGGCCTCCGGGTTTGGGGAAGACCACGCTGGCGGGCATCATCGCCAATGAGATGGGCGTCCACTTGAAGGTCACTAGCGGGCCCGCCATCGAGAAGCCGGGGGAGATGGCCGCCATCCTGAACAACTTAGAGGAGGGAGACCTGCTGTTCGTGGACGAGATACACCGCCTGAACCGCCAGGTGGAGGAGGTGCTGTATCCTGCCATGGAGGACTATTGCATCGACATCATGATAGGAAAGGGCTCCACGGCCCGTTCCGTGCGGCTGGATCTCCCCAAATTCACGCTGGTGGGGGCCACCACCAGGGCGGGGCTCCTGACAGCGCCCCTGCGGGACCGGTTCGGCATGATCCATCACCTGGAGTTCTATACCATAGAAGAACTGCAGCTGATCATCCTGCATTCGGCCCGGGTGCTGGAGGTGGAGGTGGAGCCTGAGGGGGCCCTGGAGATGGCCCGCCGCAGCAGGGGCACGCCCAGGCTTGCCAACCGCATCTTAAAGAGGGTGCGGGATTTCGCCCAGGTGAAATATGACGGCATCATCACCGAGGAGGTGGCCAGGACGGCCCTTGATTTGATGGATGTGGACAAGCTGGGGCTGGACCATATCGACCGAAATCTGCTGCTCACCATGATTGAGAAGTTCGACGGGGGGCCTGTGGGGCTGGATACGCTGGCGGCGGCCATCGGGGAGGACGCCGGGACCATTGAGGACGTGTATGAGCCCTATCTGATTAAGAACGGCTTCCTGAACCGCACGCCCCGGGGAAGGGTGGCCACGGAGCTGGCGTACCGGCATCTGGACTGCGGCATCTATCGGCAGAAGCCGTGACGGGGGCTGCGGGAGGCTGGATGACTTAGACGGCCCGGGCGGGAGCCTGGACAGCGGAAATAAAATGGAGATTTACGAAGTAAGCTATGAAGGAAATAAGGAAAACAACGAAAACCTTAAAAAACTGACAATAGTGTCATGCATGACGCTGACCTTGTGTCTTGCCACATCTGCCTGCGGCGGGAAAGACGAGGCGGAAGGGACAAAAGACACTGCCATGGGGTTAGAGCCCGTGGCGATTGGCGGGGAGTCGGAAGCCGGGACAGGCACATCCCAGGGGGAGGCCGCGTCAGACGAAGATCAGAATCCTTCGTCTGTCTCGGATTCCAATCAGGGGACAGCTGCGGAAGCCGATAATTCAGAATCGGACACTGCGTCTGCAGAAGACGGAACCTCCGGCAGCGCAGACAGCACAGGCGGCGGGGAAAGCGCTGCCGCTGCGCCCCAGATTAATGTGGATATTCTGCGGGAGGCCCGGACGGACGATGGGGGAGAAGAAATCGTCTTTGCGGAATATCCCATGTTCACCCTGGCAGGAGACGGCGGCGCATACGGAGGGCTGTCGGCGGCGCTTGACGCCATAAACGCCCAGTACAAGTCGCAGAACGAGGCGCTGTTGGACGAGCTGCAGGAAAGCATCAAGGACTACAGGGAGTTTGTGGATCCTGCAGGTGTGTTCGGCCAGGGAACCAGCTCCCATATATACAGATGCGATACCGATGTAGTCAGCATCCTGGTCCTGCGTACCGTGAACATGGGAGGCCCCCATCCCAACAACTACTGGGACTATTACAACCTCAACGCCAAAACCGGAGAGAATCTGCAGTTGTCGCGGTTTGTGACCATGGATGAGGCGATGGTAGAGACCGTCATAGGGCAGCTCCATGAGAACTATCCCGAGGTGGAGTTCGACGATGCGGTGCTAAGAGCGGAGATACCGGAGCTCGTGGCGGGAGACAGCATCGGCTGGTGCTTTAATGAAGGGCAGATTGTCCTGGACTTCCCGGAGGGCTCCTTTGGATTCGGCCATGCGGTGGGGAGCCTGGGGGTAACGGTTCCTTTAGAGTTGCTGATACTATAAGGAGTGAACTGTATGAAACAGGTTTATCCAACTTTTATATTATACTGCATAACGCTGAATACTGCCTAATGCAATCAAGCGATTGAACCAGTCAGCGTTATGCAGTCTGGTTTCACGGCAATGCTGGAATCAATGTTTCAAGAGTATTACAAGAAGCATTGATGAACGTGTTGAATATTAAGAGAAATATAGGAAGGAGACCGGCTATGGGTATATTAAAAAACGGAGCGTTATGGACGGACACGGACGGTGCCCCCATCCACGCCCACGGCGGATACATGATTTCATTTGAAGGATACTATTACTGGTACGGGGAGGACAGGAGAGAGGATTATTATGTAAGCTGCTACCGCTCCAAAAACCTGTCGGACTGGGAGTTCCGGGGGCATGTGCTCACCGCCTCCTCGAAGACGGAAGCGTACCGCGTCAGGACGAAAATCCGGCTGCGGCGGGAAGACGGCGGCAAGGTCAACCTGGAACGGCCCAAGGTGCTGTACAATGAGCGGACGAAAAAGTTCGTCATGTGGATGCATTTCGAGAACGGAAAGGACTATCACGACGCTGCGGTGGGAATCGCCACCTGCAATACGCCGGATGGAGCCTTCACCTATCACGGACATTTCAATCCATATGGCTTCATGTCCAGGGACTGCACCCTGTTCCAGGACGATGACGGGACGGCCTATTTCATCTCGGCAGCCCGGGACAACGCGGATTTGCACATGTATCGGCTGACGGACGACTACATGAATGTAGATACCCTGGTTCACAGGCTCTGGCAGGGAGAATACCGGGAGGCCCCCGCGGTGGTGAAGATAGGCGGGAAATATTACATGCTGAGCTCCTTCTGCACCGGCTGGGCGCCGAATCAGGGGAAGTACGCAGTGGCCGATTCCATGGAGGGGCGGTGGAGCCGTCTGCGGGAAATTGGGGACGAGACCACCTACAGAAGCCAGCCTACCTTTGTCCTGCATGAGGACGGAAAAGTCCTGTACTACGGCGACCGCTGGAACGCGGAGGACTATTTTGCGTCCGGCTATGTGGTCTACCCGCTGCATGTGGAGGGGGACGGGCTTGTCATGGAATATGTGGAGGAGATGGCGTTTTTGGACTGAATCGGATTCTTGTGACTGTTAAGTGCCGAAAAATATAAAGTTTACATATTTTTGTTGATTTAAAAATCGAATCATGGTATTTTGGTAATGTGAGCCAAAGGCAGCGAAAGGGCAGGAGGTTATCAATGGAATGGAAGAAGAGCATCCCATGGAAGAAGAGCATCCCATGGAAGAAGAGCATTCCATGGAAGAAGAGCATTCCGCGGAAGGCGGAAGCGCAGTTGACCGACTGGAGACTGAGAAAGTCGGGCAAGGCTCTGCTGGTCAATGGTGCCAGGCAGGTGGGCAAGACCTACATCCTCCGAAAATTTGGTGAAGAGCAATTTGAAAATACGGTCTATGTGAATCTGGAGACGAATCTTGCCGCCGCTTCTTATTTTGCCGGAGACATTTCGCCGAAAAAAATCCTGCAATATCTTGAGGTTGCCGCCGGGGAGGCGATCCGTCCCGGCAAGACGCTGCTTTTCCTGGACGAGATTCAAGCCTGTGAGAGAGCGCTGACGGCCCTGAAATATTTCAGCGAGGAAGCGCCGGAGTACCATGTGGTGGCAGCGGGGAGCCTGCTAGGGGTGGCGATTCATAGGGAGCGATACTCTTTTCCGGTGGGCAAGGTGGAATCACTGGTGCTGTATCCTCTGGACTTCGAGGAATATCTTTGGGCAAGAGGGAAACATAAGCTGGCGGAAGCAATCAGGAATGCCTATGGATCCATGGAGGCTCTGCCCGACAGCCTCCACCTGGCGGCGACAGAACTGTATCGGGAATATCTGCTGGTAGGCGGAATGCCGGCCAGCGTCAATGCCTTTATGGCGAATGACAGCTTTCTGGATGCCGCTCTGGTACAGAACGATATCCTGGACAACTATATCGCGGATATGGCAAAATATGCCACAAATGCGGACAGCGCCAAGATTCGGGCCTGCTACCAGTCCATACCGGCGCAGCTCGCTAAAGAGAATAAAAAATTTCAGTACAAGATTGTACAGAAGGGCGGAAGCGCGGCTATTTTCGGCGCTTCTATCGAGTGGCTGAATTTTGCAGGCATCGTCCTGAAATGTCAGCGCATCGCACAGGCGTACGAGCCGATTTCCGTGTATGCGGACTTGTCGGCCTTCAAGCTGTATATGGGCGATACGGGCCTCCTTGTCACGAAAGCGGGCATCTCCGGCCAGACCATTCTGTCCGGGGAGGGCAATCTCTTCATGGGAGCGGTGACGGAGAACTATGTGGCCCAGCAGTTAGCGGCAAAGGGATATCCCCTCTACTACTGGGAAAGCGCCAACGCCGCGGAACTTGACTTTGTATTACAGAAAGAGAACCAGATTATCGCCATAGAGGTAAAAAAAGGGGAGCATGTGCGTTCCAGAAGCCTGAGCGTTTTCAGAGACGCGTATCAGCCGGCATATGCCATCCGGCTGTCCCTGAAGAATTTCGGTGAAAAGGACGGCCTGAAATCAGTGCCTCTATATGCGGCATTCTGTATTTGACCATCCCAAACTCCCATGCAGCCGGCCGCACCACCAACCCTGGCTGCCATTACACACAAAAGACACAGAACAGGAGCGAAAGCTATGCCAGAACAGATTCCAGCAGGTGAACTCACCCCTATGATGCAGCAGTATATGGAGACGAAGAAGCAGTATGACGACTGCATCCTTTTTTACCGGCTGGGGGACTTTTATGAGATGTTCTTCGAGGATGCAAAGACGGTATCCAAGGAGCTGGAGCTCACCCTGACGGGAAAGGCATGCGGCCTGGAGGAGCGGGCGCCCATGTGCGGCGTCCCTTACCATGCGGTGGAGGGATATTTGACCAAATTGGTCAACAGGGGCTACAAGGTGGCCATCTGTGAGCAGGTGGAGGATCCCAAACTGGCGAAAGGGCTGGTAAAGCGGGAGGTCATCCGCATCGTGACCCCCGGAACGAACCTGAACCTCCAGTCCCTGGAGGAGTCCAAAAACAACTTCCTCATGAGCATCGCCTACACCCCCACGAAAATCGGCATCTCCGTGGCGGACGTCACCACAGGGGACTACTATCTCACAGAGGTGGAGGATTTAAAGAAGCTGAACGACGAGCTGATGAAGTACGAGCCCTCGGAAATCATCTGTAACCAGAATTTCCTGGTCAGCGGCTTCGATGTGGAGGGGCTGCGGGGGAAGTACCACATCTCCGTCAACGCGCTGGAGCCCCATCTGTTTGACGACGACGGATGCAGGCGGCTCCTGCTGCGGCATTTTAAGGTGAATACCCTGATCGGGCTGGGCATCGAGGATTTCCCCACGGGAATGACCGCGGCGGGGGCGCTGCTGCAGTACCTGTACGACACCCAGAAGACGGACCTGGCCCATTTCACCCATCTGTATCCCTATCTGACCAATAAATACATGCTGCTGGACAGCTCTACCAGACGGAACCTGGAGCTGACGGAGACCATGCGGGAGAAGCAGAAGCGCGGCTCTTTGCTTGGGGTGCTGGACAAGACAAAAACGGCCATGGGCGGGCGTCTCCTGCGGAGCATGCTGGAGCAGCCTCTGATCGATAAGGAAGAGATGGAGAAGCGCCTGGACGCTGTGGAGGAGCTGGGGAAGGACAGCGTCTCCAGGGATGAAATCCGGGAATACCTGAATCCTGTCTACGATCTGGAGCGGCTGCTGAGCAAGGTCACCTACAAGACGGCGAACCCCAGGGATTTCATCGCTTTCCGCAATTCCCTGGAGATGCTCCCGGCCATCAAGTCGGTGCTGAAAAGCTTCTCCTGCCGGGAGCTGCGGGAGGTGGAGGAGCGCATTGACGGGCTGCAGGATATCTTTCAGTTGATCCAGGCCTCCATCGAGGAGGATCCCCCGGTGACCGTCAGGGAGGGCGGCATCATCCGGGACGGCTTTGACGAGACGGTGGACATGCTGCGCAGCGCAAAGCGGGACGGGAAGCAGTGGCTGGCCCAGCTTGAGGAGACGGACAGGGAGCGGACGGGCATCAAGAACCTGAAAATCAAATACAACAAGGTCTTCGGCTATTATTTTGAAGTCACCAATTCCTATCAGAACCTGGTGCCGGAGGACTATATCCGCAAGCAGACCCTGGCCAACGCGGAGCGCTATACCACGCCTAAGCTGAAGGAACTGGAGGATACGATCCTGAACGCGGAGGACAAGCTCACCACCCTGGAGTACGACCTGTTCTGCAAGATCCGGGATTCCATCGCCTGTGAGCTCGACCGGATCCAGACCACGGCCAAGGCAGTGGCGAAGCTGGACGTGTACGCGGCGCTGTCTCTGGTGTCGGAGCGCAACCACTACGTGCGGCCGAAGCTCAACGAGAAGGGCGTCATCGACATCAAGGACGGAAGACATCCTGTAGTCGAACAGATGATAGAGGGGGACATGTTCATCTCCAACGATACTTTCCTGGACAACAACAAGCACTGCATCAGCATCATCACCGGCCCCAACATGGCGGGAAAGTCCACTTATATGCGCCAGACCGCGCTGATTGTGCTGATGGCCCAGGTGGGATGCTTCGTCCCTGCAAAGAGCGCCAACATCGGCATCGTGGACAGGATATTCACCCGGGTGGGGGCTTCCGACGACCTGGCCAGCGGGCAGTCCACCTTTATGGTGGAGATGAACGAGGTGGCCAATATCCTGCGCAACGCCACGTCCGACAGCCTGTTGATTCTGGATGAGATCGGCAGGGGGACATCCACCTTTGACGGGCTGAGCATAGCCTGGGCGGTGATCGAGCATATCAGCAGCCGCAAGCTCCTGGGGGCCAAGACCCTGTTCGCCACCCATTACCATGAGCTCACGGAGCTGGAGGGCAAGATGAGCAATGTGAACAATTACTGCATTGCGGTGAAAGAGAGGGGAGACGACATCGTCTTCCTACGGAAGATCATCAAGGGCGGCGCGGACAGAAGCTACGGCATCCAGGTGGCCAGGCTGGCGGGGGTGCCAGACATGGTGATAGACCGGGCCAAGGAGATCGTGGAGCAGCTGACGGACAATGATATCATAGAGAAGATACAGAACATCACCGTGGACGTAAAGGACACCAAGGTGAAAAGACAGCCGAAGCCGGACGAAATCGAGCTGTCCCAGATGTCCCTGTTCGATACGGTGAAGGACGAGGACGTGCTGAAGGAGCTGATGGAGGTGGAGGTGAACACCCTTGCGCCCATCGACGCCCTGAATGTGCTCTACAGGCTGCAGAATAAGCTGAAGAACCGCTGGAAGTGCGAAGAAACCCGCAGGCCTGACGCGGCGAAGGGGAAGGTGTGATATGGCGCAGATACATATTCTGGATTCGGAGACGATTGACAAGATCGCTGCCGGGGAGGTGGTGGAGCGGCCCAGCAGCGTGGTGAAGGAGCTGGTGGAGAACGCCATCGACGCAGGGGCCGGGGCCGTCACGGTGGAGGTGAAGGGCGGGGGAATCGAATTCATCCGTGTGACGGACAATGGCTGCGGCATGGAGGGGAGCCAACTGCGGAGGGCTTTCCTGCGGCATGCCACCAGCAAGATAGAGGACGCGGAGGATCTGACGCGGATTTCCAGCCTCGGGTTCCGCGGGGAGGCGCTTTCCAGCATCGCGGCGGTGGCCAAGGTGGAGGTCATCACCAAGACCGCGGACAGCATGACAGGGTGCAGAATCGCGCTGGAAGGGGCGAAGGAGACGGGCTTTGAGGAGGTGGGCGCACCGGAGGGCACTACTTTTCTGGTGCGCAACCTTTTTTTCAATACCCCGGTCCGGCGGAAATTTTTGAAGCAGCCTGTGACGGAGGGCGGCTATATCGTAGACCTGATGGAACATCTGGCGCTGTCCAGGCCGGATATCTCCTTTAAGCTGATTGTGGGCGGGCAGATGAAATTCCACACTTCCGGCAACGGGGATTTGAAAGAAGTCATCTACCGCATTTACGGGCGGGACGCGGCCAACGAGCTGGTGCCCGTCCAGGTGCAGGGAACAGGTGTTCGAGCGGAGGGGTATCTGGGAAAGCCTGTACAGGTGCGCTCCAACCGCAATTTCGAGATTTACTTTATCAATGGAAGATTCATCCGCAGCAATGTGGTGTCCAGGGCCGTGGAGGAGGGCTATAAGGAATATCTGATGCAGCACAAATTCCCGTTCTGCGTGCTGCATATCACCATGGACGCGGGGCGGGTGGACGTGAACGTGCATCCCACGAAGATGGACGTGCGCTTTGACGATGCGATCGGCTTCAGCAGTTTCCTGATGGAAGCCGTCCGGGAGGCGCTCCGCAGCAGGGAGATGATTCCGCAGGCCTCGCTTTCTACGGAACGGGAGCTGCGGGAGGCCAGGAAAGAGGAGAAGAAGGCAGAACGGTCCGCCCCGGGAAAGCAGTCTGCCCCGGAGCCCTTCGAGCACAGGCGCGGGCGGGATTTCCGGGTGATGGAGGAGGCCAGATATGACGCGGGCAGACCGAAAGCCCGGGATTTTGCCCGGAATCCTGTGTGGGCGCGGGTAAAAGGCAGCTCGGCGGCCGGGGCCGAAGGCGGAACGGAACCTGCTGAATTTTCGCAGACAAAAGAGACAGGAATGGGAGCCGTGACGACAACGGAGACCATGGAGACGGCTTCCCCGGAGGAGGAAGAGCTCTTCTTCACGGAGACTTCAGAACTGCCGGAGGAACCTGTGGAAGAGGAGCATCCGACAGATAATCCCTTATCCGGGAGCGCGTTGACGGATGACGAAACTTCGGATTTCCCCACCGCCGCAGCGCAGCCGGACGAGCCTTTCCGCCCCTCGCCTGCGGGGAATGCCGCGCCGCTGCCCGGATACCCTTCCGCGGATCAGCCGGAGACCTACAGCGGCGAGCAGATGAACCTCTTCGAGGAAAAAATCCTCACCCTGGAAAACCGCACCCGCTTCCGCATCATCGGACAGGTCTTCGATACCTACTGGCTCATCGAATTTGAAGACAAGCTCATGATGATAGACCAGCATGCCGCCCATGAGAAAGTCAATTACGAGCGGCTGATGAAGCGATACCGGGAAAAGAATGTGCTGTCCCAGGGGCTGATGCCCCCTGTGATCGTCAGCCTCTCCGGCCAGGAGGAGGCTGTGCTGAGGGAGCATCTGGACACCTTCGCGGCCCTGGGCTTCGAGATAGAGGCTTTCGGCGGAAGCGAGTACGCCCTGCGCAGCGTCCCGGTGGATCTCTACGGCTGCGACGAGCGGGAGATGTTCCTGGAGGTGCTGGACAGCCTTCTGGACGGAACCGGTTTCGGCAGCATCCGCGTCATCGAGGAAAAAATCGCCTCCATGTCCTGTAAAGCCGCTGTGAAAGGGAATAATAAAATCAGCGTACCGGAGGCGGAGACGCTGATCGATGAACTGCTGACCCTGGACAATCCCTACAACTGTCCCCACGGCAGGCCTACCATCGTGACCATGACGAAGGCGGAGATGGAGCGGAAGTTCAAGCGTATCGTGAATTGACAGGGAAGTTATGAATACAGAGTTGTAGTCAAGCGTTTCATGAGAGGGCACCGAATATGTTTGATAAATGTTCTTTGATGCAAAGACTGAAGGAACTCCCGTTTTCCGAAAAAGAATACTGGGTAGTCGCCGGCGGCGCCATGGTTTTACATGGATTTCGTCCTCAGACACATGATATTGATTTGGGCTGCAGCGCGCGCCTGGCAGATGAGCTGGAACAACAGGGGCATGCGGTTTCACGCTGTGAAGACGGAACCAGAAAAATCTTATATTCGGAAGACATCGAGATTTTTGAGAACTGGATTGAGGGCACAGTGGAAACGATAGACGGCATTCCCGTTGTGTGCGTGGACGGACTTATACGGATGAAAAGGAACCTTGGCAGGGAAAAGGATTTGGCGGATATTGAATTGATTGAAAAGAAATTGAGCGAAAGGGCAAGAGGGCCATATGCGGCCAAGCCTCCCATGGTCATCCTCTCAGGCCCCACGGCAGTGGGGAAGACCAAGCTGTCCATCGCCCTGGCAAAGGCCATCGGAGGTGAAATCATTTCCGCGGACTCCTGTCAGGTCTACCGCCACATGGACATCGGCTCCGCCAAAATCACGGAGGAAGAGATGCAGGGCATCCCCCATCACATGATAGATATCCTGGAGCCCTGGGAGGACTTCAGTGTGGCGGTGTTCAAGGAGAAATGCGGGCAGTGCCTCCCCGGAATCTACGCCCGGGGCCATATCCCCATCGTCACCGGAGGCACCGGCTTCTATGTCCAGGCGCTGCTGCGGGACATAGACTTCGGTTCCGGCGGGGAGGCAGCTTCTGACCCGGAGCATGCCCCATCAGTTACGGACTGCCCCCCGGAGCCCGCTACAGGGAGCCCGTCTCTGGAAGACGATGCATCCGCAAGCGCCGTTCCGGACGGCTTCCTGGCAGAAAGCATAAACATCGTTCCCAGAGGCACCCGGTCGGAAAGCGTGGGTACCGTTCTGGGGGATGCCTTGACGAAAAGTGCGAACATGGTTCCCGGCGCCTGTACCGAAAACGGCCCATACCGTGCCTGGCTGGAGGAACTGGCAAATCAAAAGGGGCCGCAGCATCTCCACAACATGCTGCGGGAAATCGACCCCGCCTCCGCAGAAGCCATACACCCCAACAACAGAAAGCGCGTCATTCGGGCTTTAGAATTTTTTCATTTGACGGGAGAGCCCATATCGCGCCATAATGAGAGGGAGCGCGAAAAGGAACCCGCCTACAATGCCTGCTACTTCGTCCTCAACGACAGCAGGGAGCGGATTTACGAGAATATCGGCAAAAGGGTGGACGAAATGCTCCGCCAGGGCCTGGTGGCCGAGGTGGAGCGCCTGCGGGAGATGGGCTGCCAGCGTGGCATGATTTCCATGCAGGGGCTTGGCTACAAGGAAATCCTGGCTTATCTGGAGGGCGAGGCATCCCTGGAGGAGGCCGTGGAGACCATAAAGCGGGACACCAGACATTTCGCAAAGAGACAGCTCACCTGGTTTCGCCGGGAAAAGGATGTCATCTGGGTGGAGAGAGAAAAATTCCACCGCAATGAGGAAAGGATACTGGAATTCATGCTACAGGAACTGCAGGATAAAGGAATCATAGCTTCCCCACAAAAGCCCCAGCCCCCGTCCATCTACCTCTTTTCCGGCCCCTGCGGCTGCGGAAAGTCTACCCTGACCAAAGCCTGGGCCAAGAAGCTGGTGAACGAGGGCAGGCGGAAACAGATTTATGTCATCCACGGGGACGACTTCCACGCAGGCTTCGTGGAGACTGACTACAAAGGAGACTTCTTCCGGGAGGGAAAGCCCTCGGATGCCCTGGCCTGGGAGGAAATCCTGAAGTTCAACTGGGAGTGCATTCTGGACACGGCGGGAAGGGCCTTGTCCCGTGGCCTGGACGTGGCCGTGGACTATGTGGTGGAGGAGGAGCTTCCCCTGATGCGTCGACTGGCAGGGCAATACCACGCGAAGCTGTATTATATCGTCCTGACCGCAGAGGAGGAGGCCATTAGGCAGCGCATCGCCAGGCGGGGGGACGTGGAGCTCACGGAGCGTGCCCTGTTCCTGAAAGACGAGCTGGAGCACAGACTTGAGAACCAGGGGCATCTGCTGGACAATACGGGAAAGACCCCGGAGCAGACGCTGGAACAGCTGGAGGCAGAGCTGGAGAGCTTCCTGCTGCGGCAGAACCCGGAAGCGGCCGGATAAGGAGGACAGGATCCGAGGAAATCAGGCCTCATGGCGGCATGGAAATGACGCGTCAAATCCCGCAAGGACATACAAGAATATAAGGATACGCAGGACATACAGAAAGGCAAGGAGGGTTGCCGGATAGGCAGCGTCTGAATAGGAAAATGGCAGAAATACAGAGCATTTACGCCCATATGGGCATTGACAGGGAAACCTACGAATACGGGGAAGCCATCCTGAAGCGGCTGGCAGAGCGGTTTCACAAGATAGACGAAATCACAGAATACAATCAACTGAAAATAGTAAACGCCATGCAGGAATGCCAGGTCAGCGAGGCCTGCCTGCTGGGCACCACCGGCTACGGCTACAACGACCTGGGCAGGGATACCCTGGAGGCAGTCTATGCAAAAATCTTCCACACGGAGGATGCCTTGGTGCGCCCCCAGATCACCTGCGGCACCCACGCCCTGGCCCTGGCGCTGATGAGCAACCTCCGCCCCGGGGACGAGCTGCTCTCCCCGGTGGGGAAGCCCTACGACACCTTAGAGGAAGTCATCGGCATCCGCCCATCCAAAGGCTCCCTGGCAGAATACGGCATAACCTACAGGCAGGCGGATCTAAAAGAGGACGGCAGCTTCGATTATGATGCCATAAAAGCGGCCATAGGCCCCCGCACCCGCCTGGTCACTATCCAGCGCTCCAAGGGCTACCAGACCAGGCCCACCTTTTCTGTAAAGCAGATAGGAGAGCTGATAGCTTTCGTAAAGGCAATCAAGCCGGATGTCATCTGCATGGTGGACAACTGCTACGGGGAGTTCGTGGAGACAAGGGAGCCCAGCGACGTAGGAGCCGACATGGTAGTAGGCTCCCTGATCAAGAACCCCGGAGGCGGCCTGGCCCCCATAGGAGGCTACATCGCCGGAACAAGGGAATGCGTGGAGAACGCCGCGTTCCGGCTCACCTCCCCCGGGCTGGGCAAGGAGGTGGGCGCGTCCCTGGGCATCCTGAAAGACTTCTACCAGGGCCTGTTCCTGGCCCCTACCGTCACCGCATCCGCCTTAAAGGGAGCCATCTTCGCCGCCAACCTGTACGAAAATCTGGGCTACGCCGTGATACCGGACGGCACCGAAGACAGATATGACATCATCCAGGCCGTGACCTTCGGCTCCCCGGAGGCTGTCATCGCTTTCTGCCAGGGCATCCAGGCCGCCGCGCCTGTGGACAGCCATGTGACCCCCGAGCCCTGGGACATGCCGGGCTACGACTCCCAGGTCATCATGGCGGCAGGAGCTTTCGTGTCCGGCTCCTCCATCGAGCTCTCCGCGGACGCGCCCATCAAGCCTCCCTATGCGGTCTATTTCCAGGGAGGGCTCACCTGGCCCCACGGGAAATTCGGCATTTTGAAATCCCTCCAGTCCCTGATAAACAGGGGATTGCTGGATAAAAACCGCCTGAAGCTGTAGCTTTGTGTAGAAAAAACTCAAAATAAATTCTATGATTTTTGTGTACAGTCCTGGTATTTTGTGGTACTATATAGACGTGCGTATGTGGAATCCGTGAGGGGACGGATGCGCGCAGGCTCGCAGGGCATATCGCATGCCCCGGGACAAAAGAAGGAAGAGGTATCGGCTTGAAGAAAGTAAACTGGGTATTGCTGGTACTGATACTGGTGGGATTCGTCATCGGCAGATTCATCGGCACTTATTTTTCGGGCACTTTCCTGAACTATGGACAGTCCTTCGGGCTCAGCTCCCCTGTGGTGCTGGACCTGGGATTCATCATCCTGACCTTTGGGCTGACGATCCAGATCACCATAGCAAGTGTCATAGGCGTCATAATCGCGCTGGTGGTATATCGCTTCATCAGGTAGTCCATGGGCGGCCCCGGGAAGGCCGTTCGAAGATGCGTCGGAGAAGGGGAAGGAGACGCATGGACAAGCACGGGAAAATGGAAGAAAAAGAAAGGCATTCCAACGGAAACGAGGAGACGAAACGGAAGGAAGGCGCTCCCCGGAGGAGCAATCCGCAAAAGAGAAGCAGCGCGCCGAAAAACGCGCTGAAGACGGCCTCGGAGCTTCCCTATGAGAGGTTCAAGCGGTTCGGGCCGGAGAACCTGACGGAGATAGAGCTGCTGGCCATCATCCTACGCACCGGCACCAGGGACAACCATGTGCTGCAGGTGGCGGAGGAGGTCATGAGCCTGGCCAGATATCCCAAGGAGGGGCTTCTGGGCCTGTACGATGTGACTTTGGACGAGCTCATGGGTATCCGGGGAATCGGCGAGGTGAAGGCAGTGCGGCTGAAATGCCTGACAGAGCTGTCCATGCGGATGAGCATGGCAAAGGCCAGGGAGGGACTGAACCTCACCAGCTCCGGCCAGGTGGCGGCTTATTTCATGGAAAAACTCCGGCACCGGGAGACCGAGTGCGTGGTGGTGGCCTGCGTGGATGCCAAGGGACAGCTGATATGTGAGAGGAAGCTGTCGGAGGGCAGCGTCAACATGTCGCTGATCTCCCCCAGGGAAATCTTCCTGGCGGCGCTGGAGAGCCGGGCCGTGAACATCGTGCTGGTACACAACCATCCCAGCGGAGATCCCACGCCCAGCCGGTCCGACAGGGAGCTCACCCGTAATGTGCGGGACACCGGAGAGAAGATGGGAATCCGGCTGCTGGATCACGTCATCATCGGCGACAACCGCTATGTCAGCTTCAGGGAGAGGGCATGGTTTTCGGAGGAGCCGCTGTATCCAGGGCCGGAACCGGCGTGACCGATCGGGCCGGAGGAAAGTTTTTACAATGAGAAAGGGGTTGTCATTTTGGCAAACAACGCATTCGGTATCGATTTAGGTACAAACAACATTAAAGTCTATAGCAGGGGCGATGACAGCATCATGGTAGAAAAGAACATGATCGCCATAGAGAACAAGAAGGTTCTGTTTGCATATGGGAACTCTGCATTTGAAATGTATGAGAAGGCCCCCGGCAATATTCATATCTCTTACCCCCTGACCAACGGCGTCATCGCTGATATCAAGAATATGGAGACATTGGTACGGTATTTCGTCACCGACCTCCAGAAGGGAAACTGTAGGCCTGCGGACTTCTATATCGCGGTGCCTACGGACGTCACCGATGTGGAGAAGAGGGCCTTTTACGACCTGATCAAATATGCCAATGTAAAGGCGAAGAAGATCATGGTGGTGGAGAAGGCCGTGGCGGACGGCCTGGGGCTGGACATCGATGTAAAGAATTCCCAGGGCGTGCTGGTGGTCAATGTAGGCTTCGAGACCACGGAGATTTCCATATTGTCCCTGGGCGGCATCGTGCTGAGCCGCCTGATCAAGACCGGGGGCCTGAAGTTCGACGAAGCGATCCGGGCCGCCGTGAGGAAGGAATTCAGCCTGGTCATCGGCGGCAGGACCTCCGAGGCCGTGAAGATTTCCCTGAAAGATCTGGAGCAGGAGGGCAAGGGCGCAATCGTCTACGGCAGGGACATCGTGACGGGGCTTCCCATAGAGCGGGAGATTCCCACGAAGCTGGTGGTAGAGTGCCTGGAGGAGCATTTTGCTTCCATCATCGACAATGTGAAGGTCATTCTGGAGAGGACGCCCCCCGAGCTGGCGGCGGATATCTACCGCCACGGCATCTACCTGACCGGAGGCGCTTCCCAAATCAGCCATCTTGCAGAGCGGCTGGCCGCAGGAACCGGGCTTCGGGTGAACGTTTCGGAGAATCCCGTCACCAGCGTGGTGCTGGGCCTGGCCAAGATCATCAAGGACGACAACTACAAGTCCGTAGCTTACGCGATTGAAGGGATGAGCAAATGAGTCCAATCATCAAAAGAAAAGGAGAGCGGTTTACCTTGCCGAGTAAATATCTCCTTTTTATTTTAACGGTGCTCTGCACTGTCATGATGCTGGTCACTTTTGGCACGGATGTATTCAATCGGCCGCTTAACGTGGTGGTGGGATACGTGATCGTGCCTTTTCAACAGGGTATCGAAAAGGTGGGCGGATGGCTGTCCAACCGTTCCGAGGAACTGGTGCAGATCCGCACGCTCCTGGATGAAAATGCCCGGTTGAAAGAGGAACTGGCCGCGCTGATTGAGGAGAACACCCTGCTGCAGCAGGACAAATATGAGCTGAACAAGCTCAGGGAGCTGTTCGAACTGGACGGCCAATATGCGGAATACAATAAGGTGGGGGCCAGGATCATCGGCCGGGACTCCGGGAACTGGTATTCCTCCTTTCTGATCGACAAGGGGGAGGATGACGGCCTGGAGGTGGACATGAACGTCATCGCCCAGGGCGGCCTGGTGGGCAGGATCACCTCCGTAGGGCCCGGCTGGGCGCGGGTGACCTCCATCATATCGGACAATGTCCATGTCAGCGCCATGACCCTCTCCACGGAGGACAACATGACCGTGACGGGGGATCTAAGGCTCATGGCCGAGGGCTGCATCACATTCAGCCAGCTTGTGGACGGCCAGGACAGCGTGCGGGAGGGAGACAAGGTAGTCACCTCTAACATCAGCGACAAATACCTGCCGAACATCCTGATCGGTTACATCAGAACCATCAGCAAGGATGCCAACAACCTGACCAAATCGGGCGAAATCGTACCTGCGGTGGATTTCGAGCATCTGGGGGAGGTGCTGATCATCACGGACAGGAAGCAGGCCGTGGCGGAATGACCGACAGCCGTAAGGGGAGTGCGTATGCTTCGTAAAATAATTGTGACAGTATGTATCATCCTATGCTTTGTCCTGCAGTGCAGCGTCTTTGACAGCCTGAGCTTTGCGGGCATCATACCGAACCTTATGATTGTATTGACGTCTTCCTTCGGGTTCATGCGGGGAGAGCGGGAGGGGCTGGTGATTGGTTTCTTCTGCGGGCTTCTCAGCGATATCTTTTTCGGCGGCTTCCTGGGCTTTTACGCGCTGCTGTTGATGTACATAGGCTTTCTGAACGGGAAGTTCTGCAAGATTTTCTACCCGGAGGACATCAAGCTTCCGCTGGCGCTGATCATCGTAAGCGACCTGTCCTATGGAATCATATGCTATATTTTGACTTTTATGCTTCGCGGCAGGTTTGAATTCGCCTACTACTTTCTCCACATCATCCTGCCGGAGGCACTGTATACCATTGTAGTGACCCTGTTTTTATATCCGGCTGTTCTGAAGGTGAATGAAAAGCTGGAGAATCATGAGAGAAAGAGAGCGCAGAAATTTGTTTGATGAGTTCAAGGAAAAAATAATCGGCGTCATCACCAGCAGGCTGACAGTCTTCACGGTTGTATTCTGCCTGTTTGCCGGCGTGCTGATTTACCGCTGCTTTGAACTTCAGATTGTCCACGGGGAGGAGTATCTGGAGGAATTCGTCCTGGAGATAGAGAAGACCCGGGACATCGCCAGTACCCGCGGCAATATTTATGACAGGAACGGCAATGTGTTGGCCTACAATGAGCTGGCCTATTCCGTGAAGATAGAGGATGTGTTCGAATCCGGGCGGCTCAAGAACGCCAGGCTCAATGACATGATTCACCGCCTGATTCAGATGATCGAGAAGAACGGAGACAAATGCATCACGGATTTCAAGATATTCCTGAATGAGGACAGGGAATTCCAGTATTCCGTGGAGGACACCAGCCTCCTGCGCTTTCTGGCGGATGTGTACGGCAAGGCCGACATCGGCGATCTGAAGGACGAGGAGCGCACGGCCACGGCGGACGAGATCATGGAGTATCTGAGCAGTACCAAGAATTTCGCCATCGGAAGCTATGCGGACCCGGAGGACTCGAAGAGCGAGTTCCTGGTGGGGGAGGGCTACAGCAAGGAGGAGTGGCTGACCATGGTCACCATCCGGTACGCCATGAACCTGACCTCCTTCCGGAAATATATCGGCACCACGGTGGCCACCAATGTCAACGAGAAGACAGTGGCCGTGGTCATGGAGAATTCCCAGTCGCTGCCTGGCGTCACCATAGAGGCAGACACGGTTCGGCGGTATGTGGACTCGGAGTATTTCGCCCATGTGCTGGGGTACACGGGGAAGATTTCCTCGGAGGAGCTGGCCGACCTGAACGCCCGGGCGGCGGAGGAAAAGAGCGCCGAGAGGCAGGGGACGGACAGCGCGGAAGAGGAAAGCTCCGATGCCTACAGCCTCAATGACGTGGTAGGCAAGAGCGGCATAGAGTCCTATCTGGAGACCACTCTCCAGGGGGAAAAAGGATATGAGAAGGTCATCGTGGACAACATGGGCAAGGTCATCTCTATCCAGGAGCGCAAGGAGGCCAAGGCCGGCCAGGATGTGTACCTGACGATTGACAAGGATCTGACGGAGGCGATCTACCATATCCTGGAGCAGAAGCTTGCGGGCCTTGTGTCCAGCAAGATCATCAACACAAAGGAATATGTCCCCGCCAGGGGCGCGGACAGCAGCGATATCAAGATTCCCATATATGACGTGTATTTCACCATGTTCGACAACGCCGTCATCGACATCAGGGCCATGGCCGAGGAGGATGCCCAGGAGACGGAGAGGGAGGTGTACGCCGCCTACCTTGCCTACAAGGAAAACGCATACAATCAGCTGCGCTACGAGCTGACGGAGGGGCTGACCCCTTATAACCAGCTGTCCAAGGAATATCAGGTCTATCAGAGCAATATCGTGACGCTGCTGCGCCGGAACGGCATCATCATGTCGGAAGCGGTGGTATCGGACGACGCCACACAGGTGGCATGGGCCACGGAGGAGGTCATCAGCCTCAGCGAATATCTGAAATACTGCATCTCCCAGAACTGGATCGATGTCAGCAAGCTGGAGCTGGACGACAAATATTCCGATTCCTCGGAAATCTACGATGAGATCCTGGAACATATCATTGTCATGGTAGATAACAACACGGAATTCCAGAAGCGCTTTTTCAAATATATGCTTTTGAACGATGCCATAAGCGGCAGACAGGTATGCCAGATCCTCTGCGAACAGGGAAAGGTCTCCGTACCGGAAGACGACAGGACCGCAGTCTTTGAGGGGCAGATGAGCGCCTACCAGTTCATGATGAACCGGATAGACCATCTGGACATCACCCCCGCACAGCTGGCGCTGGATCCCTGCAACGCCTCCTGCGTTGTCACGGACGTGCATTCCGGCGATATCCTGGCCATTGTGTCCTATCCGGGCTACGACAACAATAAAATGGCCAATTCCATAGACGCGGCGTATTACGCCCAGTTGAACGCGGACAAGTCGAATCCGCAGTACAATTATGCCACCCAGTACGCGGCGGCTCCCGGCTCTACCTTCAAGATGTTGTCATCGGCGGCCGGGCTCATGGAGGGGGCTGTGGAGATAGACAGCATCGTCAAGTGCAAGGGCATCTTTACGGAAATCGATCCGCCGCCAAGCTGCTGGAACCGGTACGGGCATGGCAATGAGACACTTGTATCAGCCATCCGGGATTCCTGCGACTGTTATTTCTATGAGATAGGCTACCAGCTTTCCATGGGCTCGGGCACATACAATGAGACCGAGGGGCTGGACGTGCTGGACAAGTACGCGGAGCTGTTCGGGCTTACGGAGAAATCGGGCATCGAGATATCCGAGGCTTCCCCGAACGTGTCCACGGAAGACCCGGTGCGTTCCTCCATCGGCCAGGGCAGCAACAGCTATACGCTGACAGGGCTGGCCAGATATGTAGCCACGGTGGCCAACAGCGGCTTCTGCTACAATCTGACCCTGCTGGATAAAATCACGGATTCCGAGGGCAATGTGGTGGAGGAGTTTCAGCCGAAGCTGCGCAATACCGTGGACATGCCCGGGGAATACTGGGACGCCATCCATCTGGGGATGCGCCAGGTGGTGGAGAACAAGAGCTATTTCGACAACCTGGCAGTGAACGTGGCCGGCAAGACCGGTACGGCGGAGCAGACCCTGGACAGGCCAAGCCACGCGCTGTTCGCCTGCTACGCGCCCTATGAGCAGCCCGAAATCAGCATCGTCACCAGAATCCCCTTCGGATACGCTGCGGACCATGCGGCCCAGGCCTCCAGGGATATCCTGAAATACTATTATGGCCTAGCAGAAGTGGACGAGCTGATTACCGGCACGGCGGACGAGCCGGACGGCGGCATTACCAACGAGCATTGAACGGGGGGCATGGCGGATTATGAGAGAAGCAGTGATCATCAAGAGCTTTCCCAACGGGATAGCGCTGTATCTGAACGGGGAGATGCCCTTCGAAGACCTTCTGGCGGAGATAGGGTATAAATTCTCCGATGCCAGGAATTTCTTCGGCACGGTCACCATGGCATTGTCCATAGAGGGGCGGCCCGTGACGGATATGGAGGAAATCCGGATACTGGAGACGATCCGCGACAACAGCGACATCAACATCGCCTGTATCGTGGAGAAGGACGAGACAGTCAACAAAAATTACGTGAAGGCGCTGGAGCGCACGGAGAGAGAGCTGGCCCAGAAGCCGGAGGGGCAGTTCTTCCGGGGGGACCTGAAGGACAGGGAGGTGCTTGAGACGGAGAACAGCATCATCATGCTGGGGGACGTCTATCCGGGGAGCAGCATCGTCAGCGCCAAGAACATCATCATATTGGGAGGGCTCTACGGGAAAGCCCATGCCGGAGGCAACGGCTGTGAGGGGGCCTACATAGCAGCGTTTGAAATGGCGCCGGAGAGAATCAGGATCGGCGATTTCAAATATAAACCAGGTACAAAACAGGCAAGGTGGGGAATCAGACCGAAGGTACGACCGAAAATCGCATATGTGAAAAACGACCGAATCATCATCGAGGCGCTTACCAAAGACCTGCTGAACTGCTTCTGATTCTATGTGTGCTATATAGCGGGCTGTTGCCTGCGAAGCGGACGATGGGAGGGTTCAGAGGACGACAGACGAAATTCTTTTATGGAGGGCAGAAAGTATGGATGAAAAGCATTCCAGGGAGCAGCAAAGCTCCAAAGTCATTGTCGTCACTTCAGGGAAAGGCGGCGTGGGCAAGACCACCACGACCGCAAACGTGGGAACGGGTCTGGCGAAGCTGGGAAAGAAGGTCTGCCTGATCGACACGGACATAGGCCTTCGCAATCTGGACGTGGTCATGGGACTGGAGAATCGCATCGTCTACAACTTGGTGGACGTGGTGGAGGGGAATTGCCGGGTGAAGCAGGCGTTGATTCGGGACAAGCGCCATCCGGGGCTGTACCTGATGCCCTCTGCCCAGACTAGGGATAAGTCTGCGGTGTCCCCGGGGCAGATGGTGAAGGTGATCGAACACTTAAAGGAACAGTTCGACTATATCCTCTTAGACTGCCCGGCAGGCATCGAGCAGGGCTTCCAGAATGCCATCGCCGGAGCGGACAGGGCGTTAGTGGTGACTACCCCCGAAGTGTCCGCCATCCGGGACGCGGACCGCATCATCGGCCTGCTGGAGGCCAACGGCTTCAAGCAGATGGATCTGATCATCAACAGGCTGCGGATGGACATGGTCAGACGTGGGGACATGATGTCCGCCCAGGACGTGGTGGACATCCTTGCAATCCCGCTGATCGGCATCATACCGGACGATGAGAGCGTAGTGGTGGCCAGCAACCAGGGAGAGCCCCTGGTGGGGAGCAGCTCCCCCGCGGGACAGGCCTACGCGAACGTAGTACATCGGGTGGAGGGAAAGGAGGTGCCCTATCTGAATTTCGACAAGGGCATTTCGTTCTGGACCAGGGTGACTGGTATTTTTCATAAGGCATAGGAGGAGTGGAGATGAGGCATTTTTTTCGCAGAAAAAGCTCCTGCCAGATTGCAAAGGACAGGCTGAAGATCCTGCTGATATCGGACAGGGTCAACTGCTCGCCTGAGGTAATGGAGTTGATCAAGCTGGACATAGCCAAGGTCTTGTCCAAGTACATGAAGATAGATTCCGAGAATATGGATATCCAGATTAATACAAAGGGGAACAAGTCCGGGCGGGGAAGCAAGATGCCGTCCCTGTACGCCAATATCCCCATCGTGGACGTCACCGCAAAGGATCTGGCGAAATGAATTCTGGTATGGGATTCCGGTTTAGAGGAAGTGTCGCTTAGAGGAAGATATGTTTAAAAGATACAGATTACGGGATTATGATTTTAAGCTTGTGCTGTTGATACTGGCGCTGTCGGCGGTGGGTGTCATCGCCGTAGGCAGCGCGGAGCCGTCCCTGCAGAACAAGCAGCTTGCCGGAGTGGTCGCAGGGGTGGTTCTGATGGTGGTGGTCTCCCTGTTTGACTATACCATGGTAATCAGGCTGAACTGGCTGATGTACGTGGCCAATCTGGTGCTGCTGGTGGCCGTCTGGCAGCTTGGGGACGAGACGAAAGGGGCCACCAGATGGCTTACGATCGGGGGACTGCGATTTCAACCTTCAGAAACTGCAAAAATTTTGTTGATTTTATTCTTTGCACAGTTTATTATGAAACATAGGAAGAAATTGAACACCGTGGTAATCATAGCCAGCTGTGTCGTCATGTACGCGCTGCCCTGGATTCTGGTCTGGAAACAGCCGGATTTGTCCACCAGCATCGTGCTCCTGGCCGTGTTCTGCATCATCATGTTCGCCGGGGGCATAAGCCTGAAGCTGGTATTCGGGGCCATAGCGGTGGCGATACCGGCGGTGGCGCTGGTGATATCGCTGGCGCTGCAGCCGGACAGCGACCTTTTGACGGACAATCAGAAGACCCGTGTACTGGCCTTCGTCAACCCCCAAGAATACGAGACCACCTACGCATATCAGCAGCTGAATTCCGTGACGGCGATCGCATCCGGGCAGCTGGAGGGGAAGGGGTATAAGAATAATGAGATTACATCGGTAAAAAATGGCAATTTTCTTTCGGAGGCGCAGACAGACTTTATATTCTCCGTAATCGGAGAGGAATTCGGCTTCAAGGGGAGCGTCGTGGTAATCGTGTTGCTATTCTCTGTGGCATTGGAATGCATCTCGGTGGCCCGGAAAGCGAAGGATGTGGCAGGGACGATCATCGCAGCCAGCATGGGAGGGCTCGTGGCCTTTCAGGGGTTCTTCAATATCGGCGTGGCGACTTTCATCCTGCCTACCACAGGACTTACGCTTCCTTTCGTCAGCAATGGTCTGACTTCGCTGCTGAGTCTATTTATCGGCATGGGGTTTGTCCTGAACGTAAGGCTTCAGGCAAAGAAATCGAAACAGTAGAAGATGCTATGGAGGAGGTACACTTATGAACATTGCGCTGATTGCACATGACGCAAAAAAGAAGTTGATGCAGAATTTCTGCATCGCGTACAGGGGGATTCTGAGCAAGAACGACCTGTATGCCACGGGCACCACAGGACGCCTGATCGAGGAGGTCACGAACCTGAACGTCCACAAATGCCTGGCGGGGCATCTGGGCGGGGAGCAGCAGATCGGTGCCCAGATTGAGAACAATGAGATAGACCTTGTGATATTTCTGCGCGATCCCTTGAGCCCAAAGAAGCATGAGCCGGACGTGAACAATGTGGTGCATCTGTGCGACACCCACAATATTCCGCTGGCCACGAACCTGGCGAGCGCGGAACTGTTGATCAAGGCTCTGGACAGAGGGGATTTGGAATGGCGTGAACTTTACAAATAAGAAGAAAATCATTTCATTGATAGGCGGCGTGGTGACGGCAGTCTGTTGCCTCACGGGGTGCGGCAGCCTGTCCTACGACATGGCTTACCATGTGGATTACGATGTCAGCAGCTTCAACGTGGTGACCAGACAGGAGACGCGCACGGCCCTGCCCTTCGCGGCGAATCTGTGCGTGGCGGCGGGGAACGTGCCCAGCGATACCGTGGACATGTCCCACGCGGAGGCGGCGGGGCTGTTCGGCCTTGACGAGAGGCAGGTACTCTATGCCCAGAACATCCATGAAAGGCTCCACCCGGCCAGCCTGACCAAGGTGATGACGGCTCTGGTGGCATTGAAATACGGACAGCTGAACCAGACGCTGACGGCTTCCGATGTGGTCAACATCACGGAGCCGGGCGCGGTGCTCTGCGGGCTGGCCACAGGGGATACCATGACCCTGGATCAGGCCCTGCGCATCCTGCTGGTGTATTCCTCCAATGACGTGGCCATGCTGATTGCGGAGAATGTGGGGGGGAGCGTGGAACGTTTTGTGGAAATGATGAACGAGGAGGCGGCGCGCCTGGGGGCTACCAACACGCATTTCATGAATCCCCACGGACTGACGGAATCGGAGCATTACACCACAGTCTACGACCTGTATCTGATTTTCAATGAGGCTGTCAAAAACGACACCTTCAATGAAATCATACACATGTCCAGCTATCAG
This sequence comes from uncultured Acetatifactor sp., assembly GCF_948601915.1. Classification (NCBI taxonomy): domain Bacteria; kingdom Bacillati; phylum Bacillota; class Clostridia; order Lachnospirales; family Lachnospiraceae; genus Acetatifactor; species uncultured Acetatifactor sp. The sequence continues at coordinate 54,334 of NZ_CAPDXS010000006.1, forward strand.
ACCGTGTTCTATGACAGAGACGGCCGGGAAAAGGCCTTTGACCGGCAGAACTCGAACCAGTACCTGCGGGGAGAGCGGCAGGCTCCCGCCAACGTGACGGTGATTGGGGGCAAGACCGGAACGACGAATGCGGCAGGCTACTGTCTGATGCTGCTCTCCAGGGATGAAAACGGCCGTCCCTATATCTCCATTGTGCTCCGGGCAGAGGGGGTGGAGGAGCTTTATGGAGAGATGACGGATTTACTTGACGAGATTCATAAATAGAGGTTGTTTTTTGGTCGTGTTTCACTTATAATATAAATACTAATACTATAGGAGGGTTTCCAATGGTCCAGTTAATTGTAGGCAATAAGGGAAAAGGTAAGACAACGCAGCTATTGGAGAAGGTGAATAGCGAAATCAAGGAGATTGCGGGCAATATCGTGTATCTCGACAAGAATACCAAACATATGTACGAACTGAACAACAAGGTTCGCCTGATTGATGTCTCTCAGTACATGATTGAGGACAGCGATGAGTTCGTGGGCTTCGTCAGCGGCATCATCTCTCAGGATCACGACCTGCAGCAGATGTATTTCGACAACTTCTTAAAGATAGCGTGCCTTGAGGGGCAGGACATCTTGGCCGCTATGAACAAATTGGAAAAACTCAGCAATAATTTCGACGTGGATTTCATCCTGAGCATATCCATGGATGAGTCCCAGCTCCCGGAAGGTTTGAAGGAGAAAGTCATAGTATCCCTGTAATGGCAATTCGGCCACGGATTGTATGGTGGTTTTTGCATGTTTATGTAGTCACGGGTATAATTATAGGATCGGATTACACACGAAAGCCTCGGAAAGCATATGCCGGGGCTTTTGTATGGAGGCGTGGGATTGGCAAAGGGCAGGAAATCGAACAGACGCACGCAGAGGGACAGAAATGCTTCCCGGAGCAGAAATGTTCCCCGGAGCAGAGACGTTCCCCGAAGCAGAAATGTTCCCCGAAGCAGAGACGTTCCCCGAAACCGGGATGATTCCCGGGAAAGGGGCTCCCGGGAAAGAAACAGCTCTGGAGAGCTGCGAGCCTCCCGGAAGGGAAGAGGCGCTCCGAGGAAGGTAACCAAGATAAAAAAATACCGCAAGCCTCTGAACCTGAATATCGGGATGCTGATTTTCGCTGTCATTTTCTTCTATGTGGTGGTCTGTGTCATCCTTTATTTCCAGACCAGCCACATCGTCCGATACGAAGTGAAGGAGGGCTCCCTTGCCACGGACACGGTATATAGAGGGGTGGCGCTGCGGGACGAGACAGTGGTCCGCGCCGAGACGGCAGGCTATGTGAACTACTATGCCAGAGAGGGGGAGCGGGTGGCCAAGAACAATCTCGTCTACATCGTGGACGAGACGGGACGCCTGAACGAGGAGCTGGAGAACCTGAGCCTTGGGGAGAACTCCCTTTCCGACAGGGAGCTGATGGACTTCAGGAGCGAGATTGTGAATTTTGTCCATGGCTTCCGGCCTGAGCAGTACGACAGTACATATGATTTCAAATATTCCATGAAGAATACGGTTCTGAAGCTTGCGAACACCAACATGCTTCAGAGCGTCAGCGACCTGAGCGGCACCACGGGAGGGAACATCGTCAACTACTTCCATGCGCCTGACACGGGAATCGTGACCTATTGGACGGACGGCTACGAGTCCCTGACGGCACAGGACGTGACAGAAGACCTGTGGGACGATACGGCCTATGAGAAGAAGCTCATGATGGGAAATTCCCTGGTGGCTGCAGGGGACGCGGTCTATAAGCTAGCGACCAGCGAGAACTGGTCCATCGTCATCCCGGTGGAGCCTGACAGAGGCGCGCAGCTCCAGGAGGAGGGCTTCGTGAAGGTACGCTTTCTGAAGAACCAGTACGAATCCTGGGGAGAGACGAAGCTGCTCACCAATGGGGACGGAAACACCTATCTGCAGCTTTCCTTCACCAATTCCATGGTCACCTTCGCCACGGACAGATTCCTGGATGTGGAGCTGATCGTAGAGGACGAGACAGGGCTGAAGATACCGAAGTCTTCCATCGTCCAGAAGGAATTCTTCCTGATACCGGAGGAGTATGTGATTCCCGGAGGCAACAACGGCGGGGACAGCATCATGCGGCAGACCGTCCTGGAGGACGGGACCATTTCCAGCGAGGTACTGGAGATAGAGGTATACTATTTTGACGATGAGACAAAGGAATACTACCTGGACAGCTCTATCCTGAATTCCGGGGATAATATCTACAAACTGGACAGCCAGGAGACGTTTACGGTGAGCAAACGGGCGACGCTGACCGGTGTGTATAATATAAACAAAGGATACGCCGACTTCAAGCAGATTACCATTCTGTACGAAAACGACGAGTATGCAATCGTAGAACCCAATATGAAATACAGCCTGAGCGTGTATGACTATATCGTGCTGAACGCGGAGACTGTCAAGGACGATCAGCTCATCAGGCAGTGAGCCAAGGAGGATGGAAAAGTGGTACGGGAAAATTTGGAGGCTGTGCAGGGAATCATAGAGGATGCCTGTGAAAGGGCAGGGCGCCCCGGGGACGGCGTGACGCTGATCGCGGTGAGCAAGACCAAGCCGCTGGAGCTTGTGCGGGAGGCCTATGAGGCTGGGGCCAGGGATTTCGGGGAGAACAAGGTGCAGGATCTCCTGGATCGGATAGAGGCGCTGCCCTCGGACATCCGCTGGCATATGATAGGGCATCTGCAGAGGAACAAGGTAAAGTATATCGTGGGCAAGGTGGCCATGATACACAGCGTGGATTCCCTGCGGCTGGCGGAGGAGATCAGCAGGGAGTCCCTGAAGCGCCAGGTGGAGACGGATATCCTGATCGAGGTCAATGTGGCCGGGGAGGAGAGCAAGTTCGGCGTCTGCCTGTCGGAAACCGTTTCGCTGGTGGAGGAAATCGCGAAACTGCCCGCCGTGCACATCCGGGGACTGATGACCATAGCCCCTTTTGTGGAAGATGCAGAGGAGAATCGCCAAATTTTCCGTAAATTGAAGCAATTATCTGTTGACATAGAGAGGAAAAACATTGATAATGTTAATATGTCTGCCTTATCCATGGGCATGACAGGCGATTATCCTGTGGCGATAGAAGAGGGTGCGACATATGTGAGGGTAGGCACAGGGATATTCGGGGAGAGAGAGTCCCGACGGTGAATAGGGAAGACAGCGAAAGGCGTGGTGTGAGAGAATGGGTGTAATGGATAAATTCCTGAACTATATGAAGATTAATCCTGAAGAAGAAGATGAGTACTATGATGACGACTATCTGGACGAAGAAGATGACGAGCCCGCTCCGCCTCCCAGGAGAAGCTCCTCCAAGATAAGGGACATGGAGGACTATGAGGATGACCACATGTCGTCGTCATATCAGAGGAAGCAATCCTCGGCCTCCAGCAAGATTACTCCGATTAAGCAGTCCACCTCCCGGCGGGTGGCAGGCGGCAGCAGCATGGAAGTCTGCGTCATCAAGCCCACATCTGTGGAGGACGCCAGGGAAATCACGGAGACGCTCCTGGCCAACCGAACAGTGGTGCTGAACCTGGAAGGGCTGGATGTGGATATAGCGCAGCGCATCATCGATTTCACCAGTGGATCCTGCTTTGCCATAGCGGGGAATCTTCAGAAGATATCCCATTATATTTTCATCATCACTCCGGCCAGCGTGGACATATCCGGCGATTTCCAGGATATCTTCAATGATTCCTTTGAGATGCCGCTGAATACATAGTACATCCGCGGACTTGGCTTGTGCGGAAGCGTATTGCTGACAGAGAGGTACGGTGGAGAAGAAATGTCTGAGAGAATGTCTGTTCTGTTGAATAAAAAGCCCTGCTACGATATCGTGTTCACGAAGGGCTTCGGCGGACTGCCGGAGGAGCTTGCCGCCCTGGAATGCGGAGCCAGGAAGCTCTGTGTCATTACGGATTCCAAGGTGGATGAGCTCTATGGGGAAGAGGTGCTGCGGCTGCTGGAGGGAAAATGCGCGAAAGCGGTGAAGTATGTCTTTCCCCAGGGGGAGGCGAGCAAGACCTTGGATACCGTGAAGGACATCTATCGTTTCCTGATCGAGGAGGGCTTTGACCGCAAGGACATGCTCCTGGCCCTGGGCGGAGGCGTCACGGGCGATATCACAGGGTATGCGGCGGCCACCTATCTGCGGGGAATCGATTATGTCCAGATTCCCACCACATTGCTGGCCCAGGCGGACAGCAGCATCGGCGGCAAGACAGGCGTGGATTTCGACGGCTACAAGAATATGGTGGGCGCATTCAAGATGCCCAGGCTGGTCTACATGAACCTGGCGGCCCTCCAGACGCTGGAGGACAGGCAGTATTTTGCCGGATTTGCCGAAGTCATGAAGCATGGGCTGATCAAGGATGCCCCTTTTTATGAGTGGCTGATAGAGAACATGTACGAGATCTGCGAGCGGGATCTGACGGTGCTCCAGGAGATGATGGTCCGCAGCTGTAACGTGAAGCGGGTGGTGGTGGAGAAGGATCCCACGGAGCAGGGGGACCGGGCGCTGCTGAATTTCGGCCATACCATAGGCCATGCCATCGAGAAGGCCAGGGGATTCGAGCTGTATCACGGGGAGTGCGTGGCCCTGGGGGCAGTGGCCGCAGCGTATATTTCCTGGAAGCGGGAGCTCCTTGCCATGGAAGAGTATTACGAGATACGGGACATGTTCGTGCCCTTCTATCTGCCCATCTCCGTGGACAAGCTGGATGTGCAGGAGATTCTGCGCCTGACGAAATCCGACAAGAAGATGGAGTCCGGCCAAATCAAGTTCGTGCTGCTGAAAAAGATTGGAAAGGCTGTCATTGACAGGACAGTGACCGATGAGGAGATCGTGGCGGCCATCAATGAGATTAATTTCAGCGAAGAGGATGCCCATGCGTAAAGACAAGAATTATGGTTTCATATGGATAGATATGCTGATTGCGGCGGCGCTGCTGGCCTTCGATCAGTTCACGAAATATCTGGCCACCGTCAATCTTAAAAATCAGCCAGCCCTGGTGCTGATAGAGGGAGTTTTAGAGCTGCAGTATTTTGAGAACACGGGAATCGCGTTCAGTCTGTTCCAGGAGCGGAAGGCCTTCATCCTGATCACCGGTTTCCTGGTGCTGGCAGCGGTTCTGTTCTTCCTGTTCAGGGTGCCCAGGGAGGGGCGGTTCCGGGTGGTGCATGTGCTGATGTCCGTGCTGATCGCCGGGGCTTTGGGCAATATCGTGGACAGGCTCCGGTTCGATTATGTGGTGGATTTCATTTCCTTTGTGCTGATTCACTATCCTATCTTCAATGTGGCCGACTGCTACATCGTAGTATCCGCCATCCTGCTGTTCCTCCTGTTCATGTTCGTCTATAAGGAGGCGGATCTGGAATTCCTGAGCTTCCGGAAAAAGGGACAGGCAGAATAGGGGAGATTCCATGGACGAATTCCGTTATGCGGATGAATTCCGCTATGAGATAACTGAAGAATGGGAAGGGGAGCGAATCGATAAGTGTCTTGCCATGCTTATCGATTCTTTGTCGCGCTCCTTTATCCAGAAGCTGATAAAGGAAGAGGCCGTCACGGTGGACGGCGTCCCCGTAAAGGGGAGCTATCGGGTGAAGGCGGAGGAGCAGCTTGCCTTCCTTCTGCCGAAGGCTGTGGAACCGGACATCCTGCCGGAGGACATCCCGCTGGATATCCTGTATGAAGACAGAGATGTCATCGTCGTAGACAAGCCCAAGGGCATGGTGGTGCATCCGGCGGCGGGTCATTACAGCGGGACGCTGGTGAACGCGCTGCTGTACCACTGCGGGAAGGAGCTCTCTGGAATCAACGGGATCCTTCGGCCCGGCATCGTCCACCGGATCGACATGGATACCACGGGCTCCATCATCGCCTGCAAGAACGACAGGGCACATGCCTGCATTGCGGCCCAATTGAAGGAGCACACGCTGACAAGGCGCTATCAGGCAATCTGTCATGGCGTACTGAAGGAGGATGAGGGGATTGTCGACAGGCCCATTGGCCGTCATCCCTCCGACCGGAAGAAGATGGCTGTGACGGAACGCGGCGGAAAGGCCGCGGTCACCCATTACCGTGTGTTGGAGAGGTTCAGGAGCCATACCTATATAGAATGTGTCCTGGAGACCGGCAGGACGCATCAGATCAGGGTGCATATGGCCTCTTTGGGCCACCCGCTGCTGGGGGACGAGCTGTACGGGGGCGATTGGAAAAACATTCCGTGGAAGAAGAGCATCCCCGCCCTTCAGCTCCGGGGGCAGACGCTCCACGCGAAGGTGCTGGGCTTCCGCCATCCCTCCACCGGGGAGTACGTGGAGGTGGACGCGCCTTTGCCGGAGTATTTTCATCAGAGATCGGAAGAGCACACGTCTGAACTCCAGTCACCAGATCTGATCTCGT
>NZ_CAPDXS010000007.1:0-20789 GCF_948601915.1 uncultured Acetatifactor sp.
GGTGCTTCAGCTTCCATGAGACCAAGAACTACAGCATGGGGGAGGGCGGCGCGCTCCTAATCCGGGACGGGAGGAACGTGGAGGAGGCGGAGATCATCCGGGAGAAGGGGACCAACCGCAGCAAGTACTACCGGGGCCAGATCGACAAGTACACATGGATCAATTACGGCTCCTCCTACCTGCCCAGCGACATGAACGCTGCCTATCTCTATGCCCAGCTTGAGATCGCGGAGGAAATAAATGACGCCAGGCTGGCAATATGGGAACGGTATTGCGATAATCTCCGGATCCTGGGCCAGGCGGGGAGGATAGAGCTGCCGGTGGTGCCGGAGGGCTGCGTGCACAACGGGCACATGTTCTATATCAAGACAAAGGACATCGAGGAGAGGACGGCGCTGATCGATTACCTGAAAAAGAATGAGATCCACGCGGTATTCCACTATGTGCCCCTCCACACCGCGCCGGCGGGCCTGAAGTTCGGCCGGTTCCACGGGGAGGACAGGTATACCACCAAAGAGAGTGAGCGCCTGCTGCGCCTGCCTATGTACTATGGCCTGGAGCTGGAGCAGGTGGATTATATCTGCGGGAAGCTCCGGGAATTCTACAGGTAAGGATCCGGGCCACGGGGGAGTCCATGGGATATGTGAAGAAAGCGGCGCCCTGCCTGCGCGGGGTGCTGAGAGGAATGCTTTTCATAGGCTTCAGCATCCAGATTCTCCTGGGAATCTGCTGGATATGCTGCAGCTTCGGGCAGGTGCAGGGCTTCGGGGAGCCGGATTCCGCCCTGTACGGGAGGCTTCTCGGTCTTCTGGGAGGAAGCTCTGCCGCCCTGTATATCCTGCAGCTTGCGGCGGCGTTCCTGGCGGGATCCCTCTTCCTGCAGAAAATCCGGCCGGTGGGCATGGGGCTGGCCCTGTGGCGGGGGCTGGCGGTCCTGACGGTCCCCTTTGCCCTGCAGTGCCACCTGGCCCTGCAGCCCTATTCCCTGATGGGGTCGCTGTTTTTGATATTCCTGCTGGCCTTGCTCAGGCCCCCCGGTGGGCGGCGGGGGGCGGGGCTTCTGGCGGCCCTGCTCTGCATGGCGGTATACGCGGGGCTGTCCGGGGCAGTGGACGCGGACAGGCGCGGCGAGCCGGGGTACAGCTTAGAGGGGGCGCTTGCCAGCCGTTTCGCCTGGCCCACGCTGTGGCAGGATCTTGGGCTCTACGGGGAGGAAGTGGCGGAGGCCGTGGGATCCCTGGCCTGGGAGGCCTCCCTGTATCCGGACAATATGCGCCTCCTTCAGGAGGGGCTGGAGAGCCGGGTGGGCCCGGAGGCCGCCCGGGGATATTATCTGCGGATGGCGGAGACGGGCTGGGAGTACCATAAAACTATAGTCATACGTCAGATCGGCTGGGACGTCCTGGGGTACGCGGTGACGCCTGTGGTCTTCAGGCTGCAGATGGAGGGGGAGGCATACGACTCCTACTCCGGCAGGAACTACGAGGTCATGCGGGAGAACGCGCCGGTGCTCACCAGGGACTATGTGGATTACGGGTGCTGGTGGTTCCTGTACATGTTGGGGATTTCCGGAATCCTGGCCCCCCTCCTGGCGGTTCCGGATAAGGGGACAGAGCCCTCCGGAAAGCGGAGGCGGCCCGGCGGGAGGCCGGTGCTGTCCCTGGGAATCTGCATCCTGGCCTCGGGCCTCCTGGTGGCGGCGCTGACCATGCGGGGGGCGGGGAGGATGGACTACAGGCAGACCATAGGCGTCAATGCCCTATGGTACATGGGGCCGCTTCTGCTTGTAGGCGGGAAGCGGCGGAAAGGGAGATGAGGATTGTGGCGGTTCAGGTATTGATATTGATTCTCCTGCTGCTGGCGGTTCCCATGGCCATCGGCGGCCTGTGCGCCGGGGAGGACGGGAAGGGCCCGGCCTTCCGGTGGGTGGGCGGACAGTTCCTGCTGTGGGCCGGGTTCCAGCTGATCTGCGTGCCCATGATATTGCGGCAGCGGCGGTTTTCCCATATGGCGGCGCTTTTTGCGGGGTATACGGTCTTGCTCCTGCTCTTGGCGGCAGCGGTGGAGCTGCGGCGCAGGAGGAGGGAGGGGGCATGGTCCTTCCTGCCGGCGCGGAGGGCGGAGGGCGGGAAGTCCGGGGAGGGCGTCCTGCTGTGGATCGTGTTCTGGGGGCTCCTGCTCTTCCAGCTGGTACAGGCGGTGCGGCTGGCCTACGGGGATACGGACGATGCATATTACGTGGCCGTAGCCAGCGTGGCCGAGAATTCCGACACCATGTACCAGGTGCTGCCCTATACAGGGGGCGGGACCCAGCTGGACAGCAGGCATGGCCTGGCGCCCTTTCCCCTGTGGATCGCCTTCCTGGCCAAGCTGTCGGGGATGCAAGTGGTGACGGTGGCCCAGGTGGCGCTGCCTGTTGCGCTGATCGCCATGACCTACGGGATTTACCGGGTGTTCGCGGCGGAGCTGTTCCCGGCCAGCGGGAGCCAGCAGGCGCTGTTCCTGATATTTACGGAGATTTTGGTGCTGTTCGGGAACTATTCCATCTACACGGTGGAGAACTTCATGATTGCCAGGAGCAGGCAGGGCAAGGCGGCCCTGGGGAACATCGTGATCCCCTTCCTGCTGCTGCTGCTGCTGCTGCTGCTGCGAAGGCTCCAGGAGAAGCGGCGGATCCCCGCGGCGCTCTATGTGCTGTTCGGCGCGGCGGCCCTGACGGGATGCCTGTGCAGCACTTTGGGGGCCTTGCTGGTATGCATGGCCGTGGGGCTGGCGGGGCTGATCGGGGCCGTGTGCTATAAGCGGCCGGGGATACTGGCGCCCCTGATCGTCTGCTGCCTGCCCTGTGTGGCGTATGCGGTTCTGTACCTGCTTTTTGACTAGGTTCAAGTTCCTTGTGACGGGAGGGCGTATGTGGAGCGAAATATCTGCCTTGTTTCGGGAATACATGGGCACGGGGCTGATCGGGATATGGTATGTCCTGTGCCTTGTCTGGCTGTGGATTAATGAGAAGTGCAGGCCCAGGAGGATTCTCTTCCTCTATCTGCCCCTGGCGCTGCTGTTTTTGTATTTCAATCCCCTGTTCGCCGGCGTGGTGTACGGGGTGGTGGGCAGCGAGATCTATTACAGGATCCTGTGGCTGCTCCCCATCACAATCGTGATTGCGTATACATGCGTATGTATTTGCGGGCAGATGGCGCAGAAAAAAAAGACCGGGGCGGAGCTGTTCGCGCTCTGCGCCGCAGGCCTGATCGGGATATCGGGAAGCTATGTCTACAGCAGCCCCCTCTTCTCCCGGGCGGAGAACATCTACCATGTGCCGGACGCGGTGGTGGAGATCTGCGACGCAATCCAGGTGCCGGGGCGGGAGGTGAAGGCGGCGTTCCCCCTGGAGCTGGTGCAGTATGTGCGCCAATACTCCCCGGTGACCTGCATGCCCTATGGCCGGGAGCTGACAGTGAACAAATGGCATTACCACAACCCCCTCCGGGACGAGATGGAGCGGGAGGTCATCCAGATGGAGACCCTGGCCCCCCTGGCCACCGAAAACGGCTGCCACTATGTGATATTCCGCCCCGGCCAGAAGGTAAGGGGGAAGCCGGAGGACTACGGCTGGGAGCGGTTCGGGGAGACGCAGGGGTATATCATATACCGGAACACGGCCGTGGAGCTGACCGTACCGGCTGCCGGGTGACCTACTCCTGTGCTCCGGTACGGGGATCCTGATTATAGTAGTTGAGCGCGTAGGCGAAGCGTTCGGCTACTTTTTTTCTGCCCTTCAGGTTCAGGTGCAGATGGTCCTCCAGATATTTCTCCGCATTGTCCTCATTGATGGTGTTGTATATGTTGTCCACAAAGGTGGTGCTCCTGGAGACGCAGGAGGCATACTGCAGGATGGCATAGATGCTCAGCACGTCCTGTCCGTAGCGCTTCATGTCGCTGCTGATGTACGTCCCGTCGTCCTCCAGGGCGAAGGCGTAGGTGGGGGACATGATGATGACGCGGGTATTGGGGGCAAAATAGTGCAGGTATTCGATGATGGCCTCGGTGTTGCCCGCGAAGGTGGTGATGTCGGTGGCGTTCCCCGGATTGCTCATGGGGCGCCCGGCCAGATAGTCGCTGGCGTCATACATGATCACGATGGCGTCCACATCGTCCAGGTCGATGGACTTCAGGGTGTCGTAGACCTCTTTGGCCTCCGGCGGGGCCTCATCGCCTAAAAACTCCAGCGCCTCCAGGTACTCTTTGTCCGCCTTCTCGCTGCCGGCCAGGATGTTGCACAGCCAGTAGGCGTTGAACACGTCCCAGGGGGCGGTATCCGCGTGCAGGTCATTGAGCACGGTGGTCATGAGGCTCCCGCTGATGGAGCAGTTATAGATGGTGGTGCCCGTCTCCTTCTGCATGAGGCTCACCAGATTGTCCTCGGAGCCCCTGTCATCCGCAAAGGGCGCGTTGCCGAAGGCCAGGATCGTGGCGCCCTGGCTGTAGTCCTTGTACACGGGATTGCTGGATTCGTCCAGCAGGGGCAGGATCGTATCGTAGGTATCGCTGTACTCCCCGGGCCCGTCGGAGAAGATTTCGTCCAGGTCCACGTACTCGCCGAAGGTCATGACCTTATACACGATTCCTGCCACGAAGAGCACCGCCACTGCCAGCAGCACGGTGTGGATATTGAGCCAGGCAGGGCACCGCTTCTTTCCGCCCTCCCGGCCGCTGGCCTCCTCCGGGGAGCCGCCCGATGCGCCTGGCCGGGCATCGTCCAAGGGGCTCTGTGCTTCTAAGTCTATGATGTCCAGGTCGGGGATTCTGTGCTGCTGTGGATCGCTTGGGGAAAGTTTTCTGTTCTTCATAGGTATTCTCCGTTTCTTTATGAATCTCATTTTACTATTATGAGAGGCGAAAGTCCATAATATTAATGGGACTTTAAAAGTTTTTAAAGTATTTTAAGATTTTAAAAAATTATGAAGAAATGGGATTTCGCTTGAAGTGGCGCAGAAAGGATGCTATACTATTACAGAATTATTACGGTTTCGTTTTGGAAAGGGAAATGACCATGAAAAGATTGTTCAGCCGTTCTGATAAAAAGGCCCGGGACTGGGAAGCATATGACGGACAGGAGCATGACTGGGACAGGGAGGATTCCGTGTACGGAGACGACGGTGAGGGCTCCTATGAAGATTCCTATACAGGCACCTGCGAAGAGATGGAAGATGCGGATCCGGAGGCCTACATGGAAGACGGGGCGGACAGATATAGCATAGACGGCATGGCGGATGCGCAAGAGGAAGAGGGGATGCGCGCCTGGGAGGCGGAGGAAGACCGGGGCTGGATCGGGTATGAATCGGAGGAAGAGGACATTCCCTGCAGGGAGGACAGGTACGCATACGCCCGTGGGACAAGGGCCGGCGGGGCTTTCGCGGAGGACGGGCACAGGCCCGGGGATCCTTACGGGGACTACGGGGACGAAGAGGAAGAGTTCGCCGACGCATACGCCGGTGAGGAGGAACGGTACGGGGAGTACGGGGAGGTCCCTGCCGGGCGGAGGGCTTCCCGCCCCGGAGAGAGGCAGTCCTATGCCAGGGGGACGCAGACCCGTCCCGCGGCGGAGAGGTCCCGTTCCGGGGATATTGCCCGCAGACCCGTAGGCGCACAGGCGAAGGGGCCCGGGGCGGGCTTTCTGGCGAAGCTGGGGAGAGCGCTGCGGGGCATGGACACCATGGACAAGGTGATGGCAGGCACCGGCGCTGCGGTGCTGATTCTGGCAATCGTGACGGGCTGCGTATTCTTCGGCGCAAGCGCCACAGACAGGCAGGTGGCCGATTTCGCCGAGGTGGGCTCCCAGCTGGACGGCATCACCATGATCGGAGAGCAGGGGCTGCTGGCCGTAGCCAATGCCCGCAGGTCCTCGGCATCCGACATAGTGGACGGGGATTCCCAGGAGAAGCCGAAGAAGGACTATGACGAGAGCGGCTATGAGAGGCAGATATCCGTGCTGCCCAGCTTCACCTCCATCCAGAAGGATCTGAAGATCAAGTTCGTCAACAGAAAGACGGAGAAGCTGGTGCCCAATGTGCCCTTTTCGGTGACGGTGACGGATGCGGACGGCAAGACGGCCATTTGGTCGGATGACGACATGGACGGAATCATTTATAAGAAGGAGATTAAGCCGGGTACATACAAGGTGGCCATGGAGGCCCTGACGGATGAAAAATATGCCGATTACATCCTTTCCCTGGACACCCAGTCCGTGGAGGTCAAGAAGGAAATCGACTACAAGAAAGTAGACGTGTCCAATGAGGTGAAGCAGGAGAGCGAGGTAAACGCCAGCCAGGAGGACACCAAGAAGAACGATACCCAGGTGGAGTCCAGCCTGCAGGATACGGTGCCCTGGGTGGAGAGCAGCGTGGTGGCCACTTCCTATGAGGCGGTGGACAGGAGCACCATACCGGATCCCATGACGCTGGCGGCAGCGGGGAGGTGGCTGCTGCATATGGGCGAGGACGCCGGACTGCCAGGGGAAGGAGCCCGGACGGAAGGGGCGGAGGACGTGCCCGGCGAGACGGCTGAGGACCCGGGCCAGGATTCCACGGAAGCGCCGGAGGCATCCCAGCCCACGGAAGCGCCTACATCTACGCCGGAACCCACTTCGGAGCCTACGGCAGAACCGACCCCTACCCCTACGCCCACGCCTACGCCGGCACCTACGCCCACCCCGGCACCGACGCCCACTCCTACCCCGGAACCGACACCGACACCCACGCCGGAACCGACCCCTACCCCTACGCCCACGCCGACACCCACCCCCACGCCTACCCTGGCGCCGGTGAGCGTCACCGTGAACCAGGCGGCCCTGACCGGAACGGTGGGCGGGACGATGGCTGCGATAGCCACGGCATCGGGCTCCAAGGAGGGCGGCGCCATCGAGTATATCATCAGCTCGGACAATGCCGCGGTGGCCACCGCCGTGATCGACTCGAAGGGCAATATCACCATACAGGGCAAGGCCGCCGGCACGGCGAACCTGACCATAACGGCGAACTATAAGGACGGCAAGGCGGAGACCGCCGGGAAGGCCGTGCTCACCGTGACCATCAAGGGCGAAATGGTGATGCGGCTGGACAAGAACGCCCTGACGGTATACACCCAGACATCGGTGAACATCACTGCCACCGTAGTCAACGCCGCCTCCGTGGTGAACGTGACGGCCACATCCTCCGACGCGGGGAAGGCTTCCGTCAGCGCCCAGGGCAATGTGGTCACTGTCACCGGAATGGCGGAGGGCAGCGCCACCGTCACCATCAGCTACACCGAGGGGACGGAGACCGTCACCGCCACCTGCGCCGTCACCGTGAAGCGGAATCCCAGAGAGGATTCCCGCACCCTTCTGAAGGATGTGAGCGGCAGACAGATATACGTCCTGGAGAACAATGATTATCGGGAGGCCACCAATGCCGATTACTACACGGCAGGCGCTTTCTATGTGAAGGCGGACGCCAAATATACCGGCTGGCAGACCATTGACGGAAAGGTGTACTACTTCACGGCCGACGGCAAGAAGGTCACGGGGGAGCAGGTCATCCAGGGGGCGAAGTACAATTTCGCCAGCGACGGCTCCCTGGTGGTAGGCAGCGGCACCGTGGGCATCGACGTGTCCAAATGGAATGGGAAGATACAGTGGAGCGCCGTGAAGAACTCCGGCATCTCCTACGTCATCATACGCTGCGGCTACCGGGGCTCCACGGAGGGCAAGCTGATCGTGGATCCCAGATTTGAGGAGAATATACAGGGGGCCATCGCTGCCGGACTGAAGGTAGGCGTCTACTTCTACTCCCAGGCCCTGGATGAGGTGGAGGCAGTGGAGGAGGCTTCCATGGTGCTGGACCAGATCAGGAATTACAAGATTTCCTATCCTGTATTCCTGGATGTGGAGTCCAGCGGCGGCCGGGGCGACCGCATCGACAAGACAGCCAGGACGGCCGTGTGCAGGGCATTCTGCCAGACCATCCAGAACGCAGGCTACACGGCGGGCGTCTACTCCAACAAGCACTGGCTGGAGACCCAGATAGACGCCGCGTCCCTGAACGCCTACAAGATATGGATGGCCCAGTACGCCGCGTCTCCCACCTACAAGGGCAGGTACGATCTGTGGCAGTACAGATCCACGGGCAGCGTCAGCGGCATCAGCGGCAATGTGGACATGAACATCAGCTACCTTGGCTATTGATGCGGAGAATGGTTATACTAAGAGCAGCTTTACCCAAAGGAAGGAGATAAAAAATGCGTACTTATCTTGTGACAGGAGGCGCCGGTTTCATCGGCTCCAACTATATCCATTATATGTTCCGGAAATACGGTGACGACATCCGCGTCATCAACGTGGACCTTCTGACCTATGCGGGCAATCTGGAGAACCTGAAGAGCCTGGAGGGCAATCCGAACTACAGCTTCGTGAAGGCGGACATCTGCGACAAGGAGGCCATCTCCCGGATATTCGCGGAGAACGACATCGACCGCGTGGTGCATTTCGCGGCGGAGAGCCATGTGGACAGGAGCATCCGGGAACCAGAGGTGTTCGTGCGCACCAATGTGCTGGGGACGGCCGTGATGCTGAACTGCGCAAAGGAGGCCTGGGAGCTGCCGGAGGGCGGCTTCAGGCCCGGGAAGAAATTCCTGCATGTGTCCACGGACGAGGTGTACGGCTCCCTGCCGGATGACGACAGCGCGTTCTTCTATGAGGACACGCCCTACGACCCTCACAGCCCTTACTCCGCCAGCAAGGCGGGGGCGGACATGCTGGTGAAGTCCTATATGGACACCTACCGTTTCCCGGCCAACATCACCAACTGCTCCAACAACTACGGCCCCTATCAGTTCCCGGAGAAGCTGATCCCCCTGATCATCAACAACTGCCTGCAGGGCAGGAAGCTCCCCGTGTACGGAGACGGCAAGAACGTCAGGGACTGGCTCTACGTGGAGGACCACGCCAAGGCCATCGACATGGTCCAGGAGCAGGGAGAGCTGTTCCAGACCTACAACATAGGCGGCCATAACGAGAAGCAGAACATCGAGATCATCCATATCATCATAGAGACCCTGCAGGAGATGCTGCCGGACGACGACCCCAGAAAGGCGCATGTGACCACAGACCTGATTACCTATGTGGAGGACCGCAAGGGACATGACCGCAGATACGCCATCGCGCCGGACAAGATCAAGGCGGCCATCGGGTGGCAGCCGGAGACCATGTTCAGGGAGGGCATCCGCAGGACCATCCAGTGGTTCTTCGAGCATGAGGAGTGGATGAGGAACGTGACCAGCGGCGATTACCAGAAATATTACGCCGACATGTACGAAAAGTAAGGGATTGCTCAGGAACGACCTGAACAATTCCCGGGAAAAATGGGGACGAATCACATCGTTCCCATTTAGCGCGTTTTGAGACGCAGACGGAGGTATGTTATGAAGGGAATCATTTTAGCGGGAGGCTCCGGCACCAGGCTGTATCCTCTGACCAAGGCGGTCTCCAAGCAGATCATGCCGGTATACGACAAACCCATGATCTACTATCCCATGTCCACCCTGATGCTGGCGGGCATCCGGGAGATCCTGATCATCTCCACGCCCAGGGACCTTCCCGTGTTCCGGGAGCTTTTAGGGGACGGGAGCCAGCTTGGCATGGAGCTGTCCTACGCGGTGCAGGAAGCCCCCAACGGGCTGGCGGAGAGCTTCCTGATCGGGGCGGACTTCATAGGCGGAGACAGGGTGGCCTTGGTGCTGGGGGACAATATCTTCTACGGACAGAGCTTCTCGCGGGTGCTGCGGGAGGTGGCGGCCAGGGAGAAGGGAGCCACCATCTTCGGCTATTATGTCCGGGATCCCAGGGAGTACGGGGTGGTGGAGTTCGACGAGAGCGGGAAGGCCCTCTCCATCGAAGAGAAGCCGGAGAAGCCCAAGAGCAATTACGCGGTGCCGGGCCTGTACTTCTACGACAGTGATGTAGTAGAAATCGCCAGGAACGTGAAGCCCTCCGCCAGGGGGGAGCTGGAGATCACCAGCGTGAACAATGAGTACCTGCGCAGGGGGACGCTGCGGGTGGAGACCCTGGGGCGGGGCTTCGCCTGGCTGGACACGGGGAACCACGACTCCCTGCTGGACGCCGCGGATTTCGTGGCGGCTTTCCAGAAGAGGCAGGGCCTCTACATCTCCTGCATCGAGGAGATCGCCTACAAGAGGGGCTTCATCGACAAGGAGCAGCTGCTCGCGCTGGCCCAGCCCCTGATGAAGACCCATTACGGAGAATATCTGGTAGAGGTAGCAAATGGACTCTAAGATACGCAGAATGGCCATCCTGGCCTCCATGGGGGTGATCCTGCTGGTCTCCCTCCTGGTGCTGTACGCCAACGGGGATCAGGGCGGCCAGGCACCGAAAGGGACCGGGCGGCCCCCGGCGGAAAGCAGGCAGGAGGAGGGGCAGCAGGATCCGGGAAAGAGCGGCGTGGTCAACGGGCAGATCGGGGACGACCTGTCGGCATTCCTGAAGGACGACACCTTCTTCGACCCGGAGTCGAACCCCATCCTGGAGGCGGCCAGGGACAATGCCTCCAGGCTGTCCATGATGGTCACCTCCGTGGAGAAGGACCTGCGCATCCAGATCGTGGACACCCAGGGGGAGCTGGTCACAGGGGAGAGCTTCCTCGTCAGGCTGGACGGGCTGGGGGAATACAAGGACCTGGACAAGGACGGGGTCATCTACATCGGCGACCTGTCGGCGGGGGAATACTATGTGGAGCTGATGCCCATGGAAGGATACCGGATGCCGGAGAACGGGACGAAGGTCCGGGTGAAGGATAAGGTGGAGTATGTGGCCATCGACGACATCTCCCTCCTGCTCCTCACGGAGGCGGATATCGACGTGGCCGCGGAGGACACGGAGGTGGCGGACGCCATAGCGGACGCGGACGCCACGGAAATCTCGCAGCTCCAGACCTCCACCGCCAATTCCAGGGTGGGCATAGACGTGTCCAAGTGGAACGGCGAGATCGACTGGGACCGGGTGAAGAACGCGGGCGTGGAGTTCGCCATCGTCCGGGCGGGGTATCGCGGCTCCACCACGGGGAGCCTGGTGGAGGATTCCTGCTTTGCCGCCAACATGCGGGGCGCGGCCGCCAGCGGCATGCCCGTGGGGGTGTATTTCTTCACCCAGGCGGTGAATGAGGTGGAGGCCGTGGAGGAAGCCTCCGCGGTGCTGCAGCTGATCCGGGAGTACGACCTGGACTACCCTGTGTTCATCGACACGGAGGGGGCAGGGGGGAACGGCCGGGCGGACAACCTGGACGCGGACACCAGGACGGCGGTGTGCGAGGCCTTCTGCCGCACCATCGCCAACGCGGGCTATACGGCGGGGGTCTACGCCAGCCGCAACTGGTACAACAACAACCTCCATGTGGACAAGCTGGAGCACTACTGCATCTGGCTGGCAGAGTACCGGCACACGCCGCTGTACCAGGGGTATTACCATATGTGGCAGTACACCTCCAAGGGCGCGGTGGACGGCATTGCGGGGAACGTGGACATGAACGTGAGCTATCTGCAGATCCCCTGAGCCGGAGCCTGGGGGATAAGAGGTCAGGATATCAGGATAAAAATCAGGATAAGAGACAGGATAAGAGACAGGATAAAAGAGAATCGGATGTAAAGAAGGAGGGGCTTGCGATGGGCAAGATTCAGGTAGAGACATGCGGGATAGAGGGGCTGAAGGTCATTACGCCGGCGGTTTACGGGGATGAGAGGGGATATTTCTACGAATCCTATCATTATGAGGCATATAAGGAGGCGGGTATCCCGGAGGTGTTCGTCCAGGACAACCAGTCGGCCTCCCGGAAGGGCGTGCTGCGTGGGCTCCATTTCCAGAAGCGCTTCCCCCAGGACAAGCTGGTGCGGGTGATACGGGGGGAAGTGTACGATGTGGTGGTGGACCTGAGGGAAGGCTCCCCCACCTTCGGAAAGTGGCATGGGGAGCTGCTCTCCCAGGAGAACAGAAAGCAGATGTTCGTGCCCAAGAATTTTGCCCACGGATTTGTAGTCTTGTCGGAATTTGCGGAATTCTGTTATAAATGTACCGATTTCTACCACCCCGACGACGAGGGAGGCATTGCCTACGACGACCCGGACATCGCTGTGGAGTGGCCCATTCCGGAGGGCATGGAACTGATCATGACCGAGAAGGACAGGAACTGGGGCGGTCTGGAGGCGTATAAGAGGCAGATGCATGAAAATCAGTAAAAAAGGCGGGATATTCCTGTTCTCCCTGGCGGGGCTTCTGATGGCGCTGGCCATCCTCATCCACCAGAATCCCGGCCCCAGCGCAGACCCTCAGGAGGAGCTTCTGAAAAAGGCCCTCTCCTGCGGGGTGATCCTCATCGCCTGCCTGGTCTTTGCCAAGTGGTACGAGAAGTTCACCACCATTCCGGTGGAGCTGTACCAGAGCAGGCATCTGATCTGGAAGCTGGCGAAGAACGACTTCAGGAAGCGCTACGCCGGCTCCTCCATGGGGGCGCTGTGGGCCCTGGCCCAGCCGGTGGTGACTGTGGCGATGTATTACATTGTCTTCGACAAGCTCATGGGCGGCGGGGGAAGGGGCGTGGAGGACGTGCCCTTCGTGCTCTTCCTGACGGCGGGGCTGGTGCCCTGGTTCTATTTCAACGAGGCCCTGAACAATGGCACCAACGCTTTGCGGGAGTACGACTATCTGGTGAAGAAAGTGGTGTTCAAGATCAGTATCCTGCCCATCATCAAGGTCATCGCCGCCACCTTCATCCATGTGTTCTTCGTGGCGGTGCTGCTGATCGTGGCGGCGCTCTACGGGTACTATCCCACGGTCTATACCACGCAGATTCTCTATTACAGCGCCTGCCTGTTCGTGTTCGTGCTGGCCCTGTGCTATGCCACCTGCGCCGTGGTGGTCTTCTTCAAGGACCTGACCCAGATCATAGGCATCGCCCTGCAGATTGGGATCTGGGCCACGCCTATTTTGTGGAACATCGATTCCGCGCCCGGGGAGTGGGTGGTGGTCCTGAAGCTGAACCCGCTGGTATATATCGTGAACGGATACCGCAGCGCCATCTATGAGAGGAGCTGGTTCTTCGAGGACTTCTTCTCCACCATGTATTTCTGGATCGTCACGGTGGTGCTGTTCGGAATCGGCGTGGCGGTGTTCAAGCGGCTGAAGCCGCATTTCGCGGATGTGCTGTAGGCGGCCGGAGGACGGACAGGGCAACGGGGGTAACATGGGAAATCAAGAGAGCAAGATACAGGTGCGGGAGGTAGAGCTCCCCGCCATAGAGATCAGGGACCTGGTGAAGGTGTACAAGCTGTACGACAGGGCCAGGGACCGGGTGAAGGACGCTTTCGGCCTAAGCAGGCATAAGGCCCAGAAGCGCCACTACGCCCTGAACGGAGTGAACCTCTGCATCCGCAAGGGGGAGACCGTGGGCATCATCGGCACCAACGGCTCGGGGAAGTCCACCATCCTGAAGATCATCACGGGAGTGCTGAGCCCCACCTCCGGCCAGGTGAAGGTGGACGGGCGCATCTCCGCCCTCCTGGAGCTGGGCGCGGGCTTCAACCAGGAGTACAATGGCATAGAGAACGTGTACTTGAACGGCACCATGATGGGCTTCACCGACAGGGAGATCGACGCCAAGCTCCCGGACATCCTGGAGTTCGCCGATATCGGGGACTATGTGAACCAGCCGGTGAAGACCTACTCCAGCGGCATGTTCGTGCGCCTGGCCTTTGCGGTGGCCATCAACATCGAGCCGGAGATCCTGATCGTGGACGAGGCGCTGTCCGTGGGGGACGTGTTCTTCCAGGCCAAGTGCTACCACAAATTCGAGGAATTCAAGAAGATGGGCAAGACCATCGTCTTCGTCAGCCACGACCTGAGCGTGATCAGCAAATACTGCGACAGGGTGTTCCTGCTGAACAAGGGCACGCTTCTGGGGGAGGGCTCCCCCAAGGAGATGATAGACGCCTATAAGCGGGTGCTGGTGGGACAGTATGAGCTTCCGGAAGAGAATCCCGGGGAGGAGGGGCAGGCGGCCCTGGAGGAGGGCGCGCCGAAAGCCGGGGAGGCGGTGAACCCGGACGTGCAGGAGTACGGCACCGGGCAGGCCCGGATCCTGGAGTATTATCTGACGGATGAGCGGGGGGTGCGGGCCCTGGCGATCCTGAAGGGCAGCGAGTTCACCCTGCACATGCGGGTGCGGTTCCAGGCCCATGTGCCTGCCCCGATCTTCGCCTTTTCCTTCAAGGACGCCCTGGGCACGGAGATCACAGGGACGAATACCATGATCGAAAAGTCCTTTCTGGAGAGCGGGGAGCCGGGGCAGGTGAAGGACATCGCATTCACCCAGAAGATGAGCCTCCAGGGCGGGGAGTACCTGCTGTCCCTGGGGGTCACGGGCTATGAGGGGGACAGGTTCCAGGTGTACCACAGGCTCTATGACGTGCTGGATGTGACAGTAGTGTCAGATAAGGACACGGTGGGATACTATGACATGGATTCCAGAGTGACGGTGACGGATGCACCGGAGGCAGCGGACCCTCCGGGAGCCGGTTGAAGAGAAATGGCGGGGACATGGCAGAGAAAAGGATAGAAGAGATTGGAAAAGTAAAGCTGGATTACAGCCGGTATCCCGGGGAGGATTTCTACAGCGAGGGGGCCATGGAGGACGAGCTGCTGGACATCGCGAAAAGCAGGACGGCCGCGGAGTACGAGCGCATCATCGAGGAGCGCAGGGTCTGGCCCATCCTGTACCACCTCTCCCCCCTGCGGGAGAACATCGTGGACTGGATCCCCATGGACAAAGACGCGAAGGTGCTGGAGGTGGGCAGCGGCTGCGGCGCGATCACGGGGGCGCTGTCCAGGAAGGCGGGGACAGTGACCTGCCTGGAGCTGTCCAGAAAGCGCAGCCTGATCAATGCCTACAGGCACAGGGAGTGCGGCAATGTCACGATCCGGGTGGGGAACTTCAGGGACATCGAGCCGGAGCTGTCTGCGGATTTCGACTACATCTGCCTGATAGGGGTCTTTGAGTACGGCCAGGCCTACATGGGCGGGGCCAGGCCCTTTGAGGACTATCTGAAAAGGCTCATGGCCCATCTGGCCCCGGGGGGCAGGATCGTCATCGCCATAGAGAACCGGTACGGGCTGAAATATTTCGCGGGCTGCAGGGAGGATCATCTGGGCACTTATTTCTCCGGCATCGAGAACTACGCCTCGGGCGGGGACGTGCGCACCTTCGGCAGGGGCGGGCTGGAAAGCATCTTCGGACGCTGCGGCGCAGGGGAGTGGCATTTCTATTATCCCTACCCGGATTACAAGTTCATGACCTCCCTGTACAGCGACGAATATCTCCCGAAAAAAGGGGAGCTGTTCAACAATAAACGGAATTTCGACAGGTCCAGGATGCAGCTCTTCAACGAAAAGAACGCCTTTGACGGGCTGGTGGAGGAGGGGCTGTTCCCGGTGTTCTCCAATTCCTACCTGGCGGTGATCGGGGAGGGGTTCGACACGAAGTTCGTGAAGTATTCCAATGACCGGGCACCGGAGTACGCCATCCGCACGGAGATTTCAGAGAGCCGGGAGGCTTCCGGGGACAGGGGGCTTACGGTGAGGAAATCCCCCATGACCCGGGCTGCCGCCGCCCATGTCAGGGGGATGGAGGCGGCCTATGAGAGCCTGACGGAGCGGTACCGGGGCGGGCGGCTCTCCGTCAATGCCTGTGAGCTGGCGGAGACGGAAGGGACCGTGGAGGCTAGGTTCGAGTACGTGGAGGGCGTGCCCCTTCTGGAGGTGATGGACGGATGCCTGGAGCGGGGGGACACGGAGGCCTTCCGCAGGCTCTTTCGGCAGTTCGCGGAGCGGGTGGGCTACAACAGCGACTACCCGGCCTCTGACTTCGACCTTGTCTTCGGGAATGTGCTCATCCGGCCCCGGCCGGGGAAGGACGGGGGGCTGGAGGGCTTTCTGGAGGGCGAGTGGACGCTGATCGACTATGAGTGGACCTTCGGCAAGCCCATGGACACCAGGAGGCTGGCCTTCCGGGCGGCCTACTGGTATCTGCTGGAGGACGAGAGGCGCAACAAAATCGGCCTGGACTGGATCTTGCGGGAATGCGCCATGACGGAGAAGGACGTGAAGGAGTTCTGGGAGGAGGAGGGGGAGTTCCAGCGGTTCGTCACGGGGAACCGCTGCTCCATGGCGGAGATGCGGGAGAAGATCGGCTGCGCCATCATGAATCCCCAGGACTGGCTGGACAGATATCAGGACTCCGAGGACGTGAACCGGGTCCAGATCTACGAGGACAGGGGACAGGGCTACAGCGAGGAGGACTCCTATTTCGTCAGGGACGCCTATCAGGGGGACTGGCTGATAGAGCTGGAGCTTCAGGTGTCGGGGGAGGTGGAGATGCTGCGGATCGATCCGGGGATGTATCCCTGTATGGTGAAGATCGCGGAGATGACCTTCAACGGGGAGGCGGTGCCCCTGCACAAGCGGAAGCTCCTGTACGCCAACGGGCGGATCGTGAAGCCGCCCCGGGGGAAGGGGGCGAAGGATGAGAGGGACTGCCCCAGCATCGTCTTCCCCACGGAGGACCCGAACATCAACATCGGCCTGAAGGAGCTGAAGCGCCGGGAGGAGAACCTGCTCCGGGCCAGGATAGAAATCGTGCGGATGCCCCTGGCCATGGCCCGGGATCTGACGTAACGTTCCACAGCCCGGAGGTTTTGCATGGAAATGAGGGAGAGTATGGAAGAGATGGATTTCAGAGAGGCCTATGAGCGGGAGCATTTGAAATGCGCCGACCTGGCGGGCCGGATCGCCGACCTGGAGGCGAAGAACGAGGAGCTGGAGTGGAAGCTGAACCGCATCAAGAATAATCCCCTCTGGAAAGCCAGCAGGCCCGCCAGGGACGTGCTGCACTGGATCATCCGCCAGCGGGACAGGCTGAGGAACTGCGGCGGCCCCAGGGGCGTGCTGCAAAAGCTCTCCTACAAGAAGCGGGAGCGCCAGGCCATGAAGCAGTTCGGCACCGAGAGCTTCCCCTCCCCGGAGCAGGCGGCGGCAGAGCGTGAGGCTCTGTTCCCACGGATGGTGAAGGTCAGCATCCTGGTGCCCCTGTGGAACAATCCCGAACAGTACCAGAGGGAAATGCTGGATTCCGTCATGGCCCAGACCTATCAGAACTGGGAGCTGTGCCTGGCGGACGGCTCCGATGAGGCCCACGGCTATATCGGGGAGATCTGCCGGGAATACGCGGAAAAATCCGGCGGTAGGATCCGCTACCGGCATCTGGACAAGAACGGCGGCATCGCGGGCAATACCAACGCCTGTCTGCAGATGGCCACGGGAGAGTATCTGGGCCTGCTGGACCAGGACGACCTGCTCCACCCCAGCACGCTCTACGAGTATGTGAGGGCTATCAATGAACAGGATGCGGATTATCTGTATTGCGATGAGACCACCTTTAAGGGGGACGACATCAACCGCATGCTGACCATGCACTTCAAGCCGGACTACGCCCCGGACAATCTGCGGGCCAACAACTACATCTGCCATTTCAGCGTCTTCTCCAGGAAGCTCCTGGACGGGGAGGAGCTGTTTCGGCCCAAATTCGACGGCAGCCAGGACCACGACATGATCCTGCGGCTCACGGACAACGCGGAGAGGATCGTCCATGTGCCCAGGCTCCTGTACTATTGGCGGAGCCATGCGGGCAGCGTGGCGGCGGGGATCGACGCCAAGCCCTACGCCATCGAGGCGGCCAAGGGGGCGGTGGCGGAGCACCTTGGGAAGCATGGCTATGAGCATTTCAAGATCGAGAGCACCAGGGCCTTCGAGACCATCTTCCGCATCCGCTACAATATTATCGGCACACCGAAGATTTCCATCGTCATCCCCAACAAAGACCATGGGTCAGACCTGCGCCGGTGCGTCACCTCCATCCTGGAGAAATCCACCTATGACAACTATGAGATCGTCATCGTGGAGAACAACAGCGAAACCAGTGAAATCCGGGAATACTACAGCCAGCTGCTGGGGTATGGCTGCGATGTTCCGACAGAGCCGGGGGATTCCGGCCAGAAATCCCATTCGGAGGCGCACACAGAAAAAGAGAGGATAAGCGGGTCCAGGCAGGAAGAGGAAAGCAATCCCCAATCTCTGCGGAGGGATGGCCGATTGCCGGATAGGGAGACATTGCGCAGCCGGGACGGAAAAATCGCGATCGTCACATACAGAGGGGAATTCAACTATTCTGCCATCAATAACCTGGGCGTGGAGCAGTCGTCAGGCGAATATATACTGTTGCTGAACAACGACACGGAAGTCATCACCGTCAACTGGATGGAGGAGCTTCTGATGTACGCCCAGCGGGCCGACGTGGGGGCCGTGGGGGCCAAGCTCTACTATCCGGACAAGACCATCCAGCACGCCGGGGTGGTGATCGGGCTGGGGGCCCACCGGACGGCGGGGCATACCCATTACAGGCAGCACCGCCAGAACCTGGGCTACATGGGGCGGCTGTGCTATGCCCAGGACGTGACCGCTGTGACAGGGGCCTGCCTGCTGGTGAAAAAGGAACTGTACCTGGCGGCGGGAGGCCTGGACGAGGACTTCGCGGTGTCCCTGAACGATGTGGACTTCTGCCTGAAGCTGCGCCGGATGGGGCTCCTGAACGTCTTCACCCCCTTCGCGGAGCTGTTCCACTATGAATCCGCCTCCAGGGGCCTGGACGATACCGGAGAGCGGGCGGAGCGCTACAATCGGGAATCGGCTCGGTTCCGGGAAAAGTGGAAGAAGGAGCTGGAGGCGGGCGACCCCTATTACAACCCCAATTTCTCTCTGGACAGGAGCGACTATTCGTTGAAGGTGGGATAAGATGCTTTTTAACTCGGTGATATTCATTACGGTGTTCCTTCCGCTGGCGCTTCTGGGGTGGTTCCTGCTCCAGAAGCTGGAGGATCCGGCCTGGGCCAAGGCATTCCTCATCGGGATGTCGTTCTGGTTCTACGGCTATTATAATGTGAGCTACCTGTGGATCCTGCTGGTGAGCCTTGCGGGGAATTATGCCTTCAGCTTCCTGCTCCGCAGGATCCGCGGCGGGGGTTTCCGCAGGGGGCTTTTCGTCTGCGGCGTCCTGGGGAATCTGGGCCTGCTGTTTTATTTTAAATACTTCAACTTCTTCATCGACAACTGCAATTTCCTCCTGCACACGGATATCAGGCTGGAAAAAATCGCCCTGCCCCTTGGCATCAGCTTCTTCACCTTCCAGCAGATGTCCTTCCTCATCGAGAGATACCGGGGGAACGCCCCCCATTACCCTCTTCTGGACTATGTGTTTTTCGTGAGCTTCTTCCCCCAGCTGATCGCGGGCCCCATCGTGCTCCACAGCGAGCTGGTGCCCCAGCTGCAGGGCAGACAGAACAGGCGCTTCTCACCGGAGAGCTTCTACGACGGGGCCACCCTGTTCATCCTGGGCCTGGCGAAGAAGGTGCTGCTTGCGGACTCGCTGGCCATGCTGGTGAACGCGGAGTATGACAACATCGCCATGCTGGATACCCCCACGGCATGGATTGTCATCGTATGGTATATGATGGAACTGTATTTCGATTTCAGCGGCTACTGCGACATGGCCAGAGGCATCGCGGCAATGTTCGGCTTCCGGCTTCCGGAGAATTTCGACTCTCCCTTCAAGGCGGCCTCTGTCCGGGAATTCTGGCGCAGATGGCATATGACCCTGTCCCGCTTCCTGTCCCAGTATGTGTACCTGCCGCTGGGCGGGAACCGGAAGGGGAAGAGGCGGCAGATCCTGAACCTGCTGGCGGTGTTCCTGGTCAGCGGCCTGTGGCACGGGGCCGACTGGACATTCGTCCTCTGGGGGCTGATGCACGGCCTGGCGGCGGCCTTTGAGACCGCCTTTCCTCGGGCGCGCTTTCGGCATGAATGGATGAACCGGGCGGCCACGGCGGTATTCGTCACCCTGTCCTTCTCTGTCTTCCGCAGCGACTCGCTGGAGTCCGCGGCGCTTCTGTGGCGCAAGCTGTTCACCGCGGGCAGCCAGGGGAAGCTGCTGGGGGTGTGCAACACACTGGTCTTCCCGGAGAACTACGCGCTGCGCAAGCTCCTGGACATGGCTGCGCCGGGGCTGACCAACGGGCTGTTCCTGTCCTGCTTCCTGCTGCTCACGGCGGTGGGCGCAGCGCTGCTGGCGGGAGGGAAGGCAGAGGCCTGGATCGAAAAAAAGGGGCATACCCTGGGCGGCGCGTTCTGCCTGGCCACCCTCTTCACCTGGGCCTTCCTCTCCCTGTCCCAGGTGAGCGTGTTCCTGTATTTTAATTTCTGAGTGAAGAGATGTGCGCCGAAGAGACTTTACGCAATTGCCGGTCACGGCAATTTAAGAGCCATCGCGCAGCGGGTAAAGTCTCGAAGGCGCACGAGAGGAAATTTTATGAGAGCTCTTCCGAATAAAATTTGCTCTCAAAAGTGTGCGCCGAAGGGACTTTACGCAATTGCCGGCCACGGCAATTTAAGAGCCATCGCGCAGCGAGTAAAGTCTCGAAGGCGCACGAGAGGAAATTTTATGAGAGCCCTTCCGAATAAAATTTGCTCTCAAAAGTGTGCGCCGAAGGGACTTTACTCTTTAGAGCCATCGCGCAGCGAGTAAAGTCCCGAAGGCGCACGAGAGGAAATTTTATGAGAGCCCTTCCGAATAAAATTTGCTCTC
>NZ_CAPDXS010000007.1:20889-60764 GCF_948601915.1 uncultured Acetatifactor sp.
AAAAGTGTGCGCCGAAGGGACTTTACTCTTAAGAGCCATCGCGCAGCGATTCTAATAGGAGGTGATGAGATGGACGGAAACAGGAAGAAGAAGGGGCTCAGGCGCCTCCTTCTCTTCATCGCGGCGGAATTTCTCCTGGCGGCCCTGACCGTCTGGATGTTCGACCCTTTCTACCAGTACCACAGCCCCTTCTTCGGCATGGAGGCCGTGCTCAACGACAGGGACAACCAGATGCCGGGCACAGTCCGGAACTTCTCCTATGACAGCGTGCTGATGGGCTCCTCCGTGGCGGAGAACTTCGACAGCTCCTTCCTGGACGGGACATACGGCTGCAGGACGCTGAAGATCATCCGCGCCTCGGGCTCCGTGGCGGATCTCCTCTATTATCTGGAAATGGCCCAGGAAAGGGGGGAGCTGCGGAACGTGTTCTGGTGCCTGGACATCCCGGCCCTGGAGGCTTCCACGGAGGTGACGCTCAGGGGCGGCGACACGCCGGGCTACCTCCACACGGCAAGCATCCTGGACGACCTGCCCTATCTCTTCAATAAAGAGATCCTGCTGGAGCGCATACCGGCCATGCTGGCCTATTCCCGCGCGGGCATCAATACCGGCGGACATGCCTACGACTGGTCAAGGGGCAAGGAATTCGGCGCCGCCCAGGCCATGCGGGCCTATGACCGGGCGGGCATCGTGCTGGAGGGGGAGCCCCCGGACAGGGATTTCTCTGACAAAAAGGGCCTGATCGGGGACAATGTGGCGCTCCTGACAGAGCAGGTGTCATCCCATCCGGAGACCACCTACCGTTTCCTGATTCCCCCCTTCTCCATGCTGTGGTGGGACTGCGCCTACGTGAACGGGGAGCTGGAGGAGCGGTTCTATGCCCTGGACAGCGCCGTGACCGCACTGCTTCGCTTTGAGAACGTGGAGGTGTACTGCTTCCAACAGGAAGACTGGATTGTCTGCGACCTGGACAATTACATGGACATGGTGCACTACGGGCCTGAGGTCAACCAGTACATGCTGGAGCGGATGGCCGCCTGCGGGAACCGGGTGGAGCCTGAGGACTGGGAAGCCGTGCTGGCGCAGCTGCGGGAGCTGGCACGGCGGATTTCCCAGGAGGAAATCTACCGCTATTATCCTTAAGTCTTGCTTCCTGTTCTGTTCCGTGATAAAATAAATCGGAAGGCTTTCGATGGATTGGAAGTAGGGGAGACCGCACATGGATATCAGAGATTATGAAAAGATATTAGATGCCATACCGAATACAGGAATCTATGTCATCCGGGAGGATAACCACGAAATTCTATATTTTAACGAACGTATCCGCAGGATGGCTCCCAATGTGGAGAAGGGGACGGCCTGCGACAGGATGTGGGCGAACTCCTGCTCCAACTGTCCGCTGCTGCACATGGGCCAGAGGCAGGAGGGCAAATCCATCATCAGCGACAATGCGCTTGGCACGGTGGACATGGAGGCCAGGCGCATGCAGTGGGAGGGCGGCATCCCGGCCCTGGTCATCACGCTGACCCCCCACATGGACGAATTCAGCTATGTCTACCGCAAGATCCTGCGGGTGAACCTGAGCCGCAACAGCTATGAGGTAGTGAAGTCGGGCGCGGAGGAATGGGCCATAGACAGCAAGAAGGAGAGCTTCACGGAATGGCTGGAGCAGTTCAAGAAAAAGGGCACCATCCATCCGGACGACCTGGACCGGTTCCTGAGCTTCACCCACCTGGAGTACCTGAAAAGCGTGCTGCAGACCGGGCGCAAGCACCTGACCTGCAGCTACCGGCGCAGCTCCCCGGGAGGCTACCGCTGGAACCTGCTGGAGGTGACCCCGGATTCGGGATATACGGACGGGAACCAGACCGTCCTGATCTATATCAAGGATGTACAGGACATGCTCAAGGAGAGCCTGGAGCTGGATGAGACCAGCGTGCGCCTCCAGGAGGTCACCCGGACGCTGGGAGAGCAGAACCTGGGGATATATACCATCGATTTGAAGGACGGGAACGTGAACCTGGTGCGGGAGGGCGGATACAGCCAGGAGGGCTGGAGCTCCCAGACGCTGATGTGGGACGTGGTTCTGCAGTCCCGCCTGATGCACCAGATCCATCCGGAGAACCGGGAGATGTTCCGGCAGAAGTTCTCCCTGGAGGGCCTGATCCAGGCCAGGGACACGGGAATGCATAAGCTGGATATGCTGTGCCAGTGGCAGGCGGGGGGAAGATACCGGTATGTGGCCGTGATCGCGTATTTCGGCAGGAACCAGGGCACCAGGAACTATACGGTCCTGGCGCTGCAGGATGTGGATAAGCGGGTGCGGCAGGAGCAGACACTCTCCCAGCGGGATATGCAGATGGCCGCTATCCTGAAGTCCCGTTTCCACGTGATGACCACGATCCACCTGGAGAGCGACCAGTGCGAGCGGTTCTGGCTCAACGAGAGCGCCCAGCCCCAGAACGGGGGAGCGGGGAAATACACCCATTACTACCAACGGGCCCTGGAGGGTTCCGTGGTTCCCGAGGATATGGATAAATTCCGGAAATACATGAGCCCGGAGCATATGCGCAGCCAGGCGGCGAAGACCCAGGACTATTCGGAGGAGATCTGCAGCTACCGCCTCAAGGGCCCCAGGGAGCAGTGGCTGGAGCAGCATGTGACCTATATCCGCAGAGACGACAATGTTTTAGTAAATGTCCTGGGGCGTGACATCACCAAAGAGAAGCTGGAGGAACAGAAGCGCCAGAAGCTGGAGGAGGAGCAGGCCGGCATCATCCAGAGCCTGAGCAGCATGTTCTTCGCCACCTACTACGGGGATCTGGAGCAGAACCAGATGCGGGGCATGAGCCAGCTGGAGGACGTGCGGAAGCTTTTGGAGGACCGGACGGACTATGACGAGGCCCTGCGGGTCTATGCGGACACCTTTGTCCATCCGGAGGACCGGGCCGACTATCTCTACACCATGAGCAGCAGGAACCTGCGCCAGGTCCTGAAGAAGGAGCAGCCCTTCGTGACCTTCGCCTACCGCAAGATGCCGGAGGAGACGGACACCGACGGGGACGACTTCGGCTGGATCCGGGCCACTGCGGTGATGGCCCGCACCGATGAGGAGGGCAAGGCCAGCGGCATCGTCTACGCGGCCCAGGACGTGACGGAGAGCAAGCGCAAGGAGATGCGGGAGCAGCGCGCCATCCAGGCGGCCTGCCAGGCGGCCAACCACGCCAATGCCTCCAAGAGCGAATTCCTCTCCCGGATGAGCCATGACATCCGCACGCCCATGAACGGCATCATAGGAATGACCAGGATCGCCTCGGAGAATGTGGAGGACAAGGAGAAGCTGCGGGACTGCCTGGGGAAGATCACCGCCTCCGGCAACAGCCTCCTTTTTCTGGTGAATGAAATATTGGATATGAGCGAACTGGAAACCGGCAATGTGGACCTGGTGGCGGACGAATTCCAAATCTCCCGGCTGGTGGGGGACGTGTCCGCGTCACTCCAGGGCCAGGTGGAGGAAAAGGGGCTGGAGCTGAAGGTCTCCTCCCGGGTGGAGCATGAGGACGTGACGGGGGACAAGGGGCGCATCAGCCAGGTGTTCTCCAACATTCTGGGCAACTCCGTCAAGTTCACCCCGCCCGGCGGTCACATCGGCCTGACAGTGATAGAGCGGGAGGTGAAGAAGTATGGCTGCTGCTTCTATGACTTCATCTTCGAGGACGACGGCATCGGCATGGCGGAGGAGTTTCTGCCCCATATCTACGAGCCCTTCAGCCGGGCCGAGGATTCCCGGATCAGCAAGACCGAGGGGACGGGGCTGGGGATGACGATCGCCCAGAACATCGTGCGCATGATGGGCGGCTTCATCAAGGTGGAGAGCGCTTTGGGCAAGGGAACCAAAGTCACGGTGACATTGCTGCTGAAGCTCCGGGGGAATTTGGGGGCCGTGGCGGATCCGGCCCGGGAGGCGGAGGAAGATTCCGCAGACGCACGGTTCGCGGACAGGAGGATCCTGCTGGTGGAGGACAATGTGATCAACCAGGAGATCGCCATGGAGATCATCGGGGCCACCGGGGCGGCAGTGGAATGCGCCCCCAACGGCAGGAAGGCCCTGGAGCGCTTCGAGGCCATGCCGGAGGGGTATTTCGACATGCTGCTGATGGACATCCAAATGCCTGTCATGAACGGCTATGAGGCCACCAGGGCCATACGCAAGCTCCCGCGCAGGGACGCGCTGTCCATCCCCATCATCGCACTGTCCGCCAATGCCTTTGCGGAAGACGTTGCCGTAGGCAGGGAGGCCGGGATGAACGAGCATATGGCAAAGCCCCTGGACATCGCCCAGCTCACGGCCGTCATGAGCCGCTGGATGGGGGTGTAGGAATTTTCAGGACAATAGAATTCTGTCCTTGAATTCTATTGTATGTGTGCATCATGTTGCTGTGAGCGGCGAAGCAGTGGACAGCAACAATTTTGCGGATAATGGTCTGGTATAGTCCGGAGATATATGGTAAGATATGGATAGGAATGCTATCTGCAGGAGGCGCAGAATGCAGATGCAGGGAGGGATCCCGAGATCGTGAAAAGCTGCGCGGAAGAGAGGAGAAGCGAAATGAGCTATATGGACGACTTTAATTTCTGGCTGGAGGACGACTATTTCGACCAGGGCACCAAGGATGAGCTGCTGGCCATCCGAAATGACCAGAAGGAAATCGAGGAGAGATTCTACAAGGAGCTGGAGTTCGGCACAGGCGGCCTGCGTGGCGTGATCGGGGCCGGGACCAATCGCATGAACGTCTACACGGTCCGCAAGGCCACCCAG
The DNA here is from genome assembly GCF_948601915.1 of uncultured Acetatifactor sp. NCBI lineage: Bacteria > Bacillati > Bacillota > Clostridia > Lachnospirales > Lachnospiraceae > Acetatifactor > uncultured Acetatifactor sp. The sequence goes on from NZ_CAPDXS010000007.1 coordinate 25,709, forward strand.
GGGCTGGCCAATTTCATCCTGAAGAAGGGCACCCAGGGGAAGGGTGTTGCCATCGCCTACGATTCCAGGCGCATGTCCCCGGAGTTCGCCGATGTGGCGGCGCTGTGCCTGGCGGCCAACGGGATCAAGGCCTATGTGTTCGATGCCCTCCGCCCCACGCCGGAGCTTTCCTTTGCCCTGCGCACCCTGGGGTGCACGGCAGGCATCGTGGTGACGGCCAGCCACAACCCGCCGGAGTACAATGGCTACAAGGTGTACTGGGAGGACGGCGCACAGGTCACCGCTCCCTTCGATAAACAGATCATCGAGGAAGTCCAGGCCATCAAGGACTATCATACCGTGAAGACCATGGACAGGGCGGATGCCATGGAAAAGGGCCTGTACCAGGTCATCGGCAAAGAAATCGACGATGCCTATATGGCCGAGCTGAAGAAGCAGATCATCCACCCGGAGGTCATCGAAGCGGTGGCCGACGATATCAAGATCGTGTACACGCCCCTGTGCGGCACGGGCAATGTGCCCGCCAGGCGCATACTGTCGGAGCTGGGCTTCAAGCATGTGTACGTGGTGCCGGAGCAGGAGAACCCGGATCCCAACTTCACCACATTGGAGTACCCCAATCCCGAGGATCCCAAGGCCTTCACCTACGCCCTGCGGCTGGCCAAAGAGAAGGACGCGGACATCGTCCTGGCCACAGACCCGGATGCGGACCGTCTGGGCGTATACGCAAAGGATTCCAGGACCGGGGAGTACGTGTCCTTCACCGGAAATATGTCCGGCATGCTGATCGCGGAATACATCCTGCGGGAGCGCACAGCCACCAAGACCATGCCCGAGAACCCCGCTCTGGTGACCACCATCGTCACCACCAATATGACCAAGCCTATTACGAACGCTTACGGCGTCAAGCTTATCGAGGTGCTCACGGGATTCAAGTTCATCGGCGAGCAGATCAAGCTCTTCGAGCAGACAGGCAGCAACCATTACGTGTTCGGCCTGGAGGAGAGCTACGGCTGCCTGGCCGGAACCCATGCCAGGGACAAGGACGCCATCGTGGCGGTGATGTGCCTGTGCGAGGTGGCGGCCTACTGCAAGAAGCAGGGCAAGACCCTCTGGGACATGATGCTGGATACCTACGAGAAGTACGGCTATTACAAGGAGTCCCAGTACACCATCACCTTGAAGGGCATCGATGGCTCCAGGCAGATCGCGGAGATCATGGAGAAGCTGCGCCAGAACCCGCCCAAGTCCTTCGGCGGCCATCAGGTGCTGAAGTTCCGCGATTACCAGACGGACAGGATCGTGGACATGGCTACCGGCGCGGAGGGAAAGACCGGGCTGCCGAAGTCCAACGTGCTGTATTTCGAGCTGCCCGACGACGCATGGTGCTGCGCCCGTCCCTCCGGCACGGAGCCCAAGATCAAGTTCTACATGGGCGTGAAGGGGACGAGCTTGGAGGACGCCCAGGCGAAGCTGGAGACGCTGACGGAGGACCTGAAGGCTGTGCTGTAAGGGGCATTGCCCGGAAATGCGCTGTAGGAAATATAAATACATGGAATACAGATAATGGGATGGGCAGGGGGCCAGGGCTTCCTGCCTGTTCTCTATCCGGGGCCATAGGGAGAAAAGGTTGTTTTTTGGAGGAGCGTATGAAAAAAAGAGTGGTAATCATACTGGTAGTGGCCAGCTGTCTCCTGGCGGTGGGGCTGTTCGTGGTAAGCCCCTTTACCTTCAGCACGGGCATCTATGTCGATGCAGGAGAACCCATCATCGTCTTTGACGAAGGCTCAGCGGGGCCTGTGGTCATGCGGGGGCGGACGGGGAACTACCGGACGGGGGACAGGATTCTCATCCTCCATGACGGCACCATGATGCTCAGCTATCCGGCCCAGATGAACGTGTACTTCAGCCTCCGCCTGAAGAAGGGGAAGGCCGGTGACGTGCCGGAATCCGTGCTGGACTCGCTGGAGGAGATGGGATGGCTCCCGGGAGGTGCGCTTGGGCAGAATCAATAAGGCGAATCTGAAAAAGACCATCTATTATATGAAGCGCAACGGCATCCGCAGGACATGGTACGCCGTCCTGGAGAGGCTGGAGGAGAGGAAGCGCCCTCCCTATGTGTGGACGCCTCCCGCGGACCGGGAGCTGGAGGCACAGCGCCGGGGATGGCAGCGGCAGGGCCTGTGCGCCAGGTTCAGCATACTGGTGCCCACATACAGGACGAAGCCGGAATACCTGAAGGAGCTGGTGGAATCCCTCCGCTGCCAGACCTATCCCGGCTGGGAGCTGATTCTGGCGGACGCCACGGAGGATTGCAGCGTGGAGCGGGCGCTGCGGGACATGACAGAGCCCGGCCAGGTGGATTTTGAGGGGGGCGGACAGGGGACCGGAGACCTGACGGATGCCCCCGGCAGGAGCGCGGGAGATGCCGCCCCGGGTATTTCCGCGGAGCCTGGGCCGGAGGATGCGCTTCCCGGCTTTCACAGCGGGCGGATCCGCTATATCCGCCTGGAGCGGAATGAGGGCATCGCAGGGAACACGAACCAGGCCCTTCCCCATGCCGCAGGGGATTACATCGGGCTGCTGGATCATGACGATGTCCTCACGCCGGACGCCCTCTACGAGATGGCGGCGGCGATCGGACAGGCGCAGGAGAGGGGGACCGCGCCCGCGCTCCTCTATTCCGATGAAGACAAATGCAATGGGGACAGGACGGAATATTTTGAGCCCCACCGGAAGGAGGACTTTAATTTCGACCTGCTTCTGAGCAATAATTACATCTGCCATTTCCTGGTGATGGAGCGGGCGCTGATGCAGGAGCTGGGATTCCGTTCAGAATATGACGGCGCACAGGACTTCGACCTGGTGCTGCGGGCGGTGGCCGGACTTAAGGGAAGGGAGGAGGCCATCCTCCACATCCCCAGGGTGCTCTACCACTGGAGATGCCACCCCGGCTCCACCGCAGAGAACCCGGAGAGCAAGCGCCACGCCTATGAGGCCGGGCGCAGGGCGGTGCAGGATTTCGCGGACAGGCAGGGCTGGGCGGCAAAAGTGGTGGACACGGCCCATGTGGGCTTCTATGCCCTGCGGTATGGGGACGGCCCCCTGGTAAGCGGCAGGCCCAATGCAGGCGGCGGCCCCTGCACAAGCGGCAGGCCCAATGCAGACGGCGGCCCCCGCACAAGCGGCAGCCCTTATGCGGGCGGCGGCTCCAATGTAGGCGAAAGCGCCTCTGCAGGCGGCAGCATTTTTGACAGCCGGACGGATGTAGGGGCCATAGCGGGCAGGATTGTCCACAGCGGCAGGGTGGCGGGCGGCCGCCTGGCGGAAGCGGGGGAGCATGTGAGCGCCGCTCTGCCCGGAACGGAAGGGAGCGGCACAGGGCCGGTGCAGGCCGGGGAAGTCCTGTACCGGAACCTGCCGATTCATTACAGCGGCTACCTCCACCGGGCGGTTCTGCCCCAGGATGCCGCTGCGGCGGATATCCGGAACATCCGGGTGCGCCCGGAGTGCCGGGAGCTGTTTTCGCAGGTGACGGGAGTCCCTTACCGGACGGCGCCGGGGACCGACAGGTTCGACGCCTCCACCCTGCCCGAGGGCTGCGACATAGGCAGGATCAGCCTGGAATTGGGCCGGGCCCTGCGGGAGGCCGGGTACAGGATCCTGTACCTGCCGGAAAGAAGCTATGACGTGGAGGCCTGACGGGCCCCATGCCTGCCATCCTTTGAAAATCAGCATATACCGAGAGAAAGGAGAGCGCATATGAAAAAATATATCATGGCCCTGGACCAGGGCACCACAAGCTCCAGGTGCATTTTGTTCGACAAGGCGGGGAGCATCCATTCCATGTCCCAGAAGGAATTCACGCAAATTTATCCCAAGCCCGGCTGGGTGGAGCACAATCCCAAGGAGATCTGGTCCACCCAGCTTTCGGTGGCCGCGGAATGCATGGCCATGGCCGGCGTGGAGGCGGAGCAGATAGCCGCCATCGGCATCACCAACCAGCGGGAGACTACGATTTTGTGGGACAGGAATACCGGAGAGCCGGTATACAATGCCATCGTATGGCAGTGCCGCCGCACCTCGGACATGATCGAGAAATTGAAAGAGGACGGCTTTGACGAGAAAATCCGGGAGAAGACCGGCCTGGTGCCGGACGCCTATTTCAGCGCCTCCAAGATTGCCTGGATTCTGGAGCATGTGCCCGGGGCCAGGGAAAGGGCGGAAAAAGGGGAGCTGCTCTTCGGCACGGTGGACACCTGGCTCATCTGGAATCTGACAAAGGGTGCGGTGCATGTGACGGACTATACCAATGCTTCCCGCACCATGCTGTTCGACATCCACAGGCTGGTCTGGGACGAGAAGATTATGGAGCGGTTCCGCATTCCGGCCAAAATCCTGCCCCAGGTTCGGCCCTCCAGCTATGTCTATGGGCATACGGACGCCTCCGTGCTGGGCGGACGGATCGCCATCGCGGGCGCGGCAGGGGATCAGCAGGCGGCCCTGTTCGGCCAGTGCTGCTTCCAGCGGGGTGAGGTAAAGAATACCTATGGCACAGGCTGTTTCCTGCTGATGAACACCGGAAAGGACGCCATCGCCTCGAGGTCAGGGCTGCTGACCACCATCGCTGCCGGAACCTGTGAAGAGCCGGAGTACGCGCTGGAGGGCAGCGTGTTCGTGGCGGGAGCGGGCGTCCAGTGGCTGCGGGACAGCATGCGCATGCTGAAAAGCGCCGCCCAGTCCGAGCAGTACTGCGAAGCGGTGGAGGATACCGCCGGGGTCTACCTGGTGCCTGCCTTTGCAGGGTTAGGGGCGCCTTACTGGAACCAGTACGCCAGGGGCACCGTGGTGGGGCTGACCAGGGGCTGCACGAAGGAGCACTTCATCCGCGCCACCCTGGAGTCTGTCGCCTACCAGACCGCGGACGTGCTCCGGGCCATGGAGGAGGACAGCGGTATCCGGCTGAAGGGCCTGAAGGTGGACGGCGGGGCCAGCGCCAACGATTTCCTGATGCAGTTCCAGGCGGACATCGTGGACACCCAGGTTCACAGGCCGGAGTGCATCGAGACCACGGCTTTGGGGGCAGCCTATCTGGCAGGCCTGGCGGTGGGCTACTGGGAGGACAAGGAGGAGATCAGGGCAAACTGGCAGATTGGCAAGGTGTTCTGCCCGTCCATGGAGGAAGAGAGGCGCGGGGAGCTGCTCAAGGGCTGGAAGCGTGCCGTGAAATGCGCCCTCATGTGGGCGAAGGACACGGAATGAAGGACATGGACGGATTGCCCAAGGAAGGCCCTGACGGATTTGGCATGGCAATGGATGAAGGAAACGAAAAAGGTGACAGAAAATGCAGCTGCGGCCATGGCGGCTGCGTTTTTTGCTTGTAATGGGAGAGAAATGTGGTAAAATATTGAAAAGGAAGGACATCATGTCAACTTCTGAATTCCAGGCGCACAGAAGCGCACGGGATTGTATACGCCGGAGCGCACGAAATCATGGCAGATTATTAACATGGAAGAATGGTAAGAAATATTTTAAGAAAGGAAGAGAATGAAATGCTAGTGCAAAAATATAAAGACATGCTGGCAGGAAAATCCGTCATCCGGGAGCTGTCGGAGTTCGCCACGGCCAGAGGCCAGGAAATCGGGTATGAGAACGTGTTCGACTACAGCCTGGGGAACCCTTCCGTGCCCGTGCCCCAGGCATTTACGGACGAGATGATTCATATGCTGACAGACAGGGAGAGCAATGAGCTCCACGGCTACAGCCCCAGCCTGGGCATCACCGGCGTCAGGGAGGCGGTGGCGGCATCCCTTGAGAAGCGGTTCGGCCTGCCCTACCGGAAGGAGCATATCTTCATGGCCTCCGGCGCGGCCGGGGCGCTGGCCCACGCCTTCCGCCTGGTGACGGAGCCGGGGGACGAGATCCTGACCTTCGCCCCCTATTTCCCGGAGTACGGTCCCTACGTGAACCTGACGGGAGCGGTGCTGAAGGTGGTGCCCCCGGACACGGAGAGCTTCCAGATCCATTTCGGGAAATTCGAGGAGATGCTCACCGGGAAGGTGATGGCTGTGCTGATCAACACGCCCAACAATCCCTCCGGCGTGGCCTATTCCGCGGCCACCCTCAGGAAGCTGGCGGATCTCCTGCGGGAGAAATCGGCGGAATACGGGCACACTATATACCTGATTTCGGATGAACCGTATCGTGAAATCGTATTTAGCGGCGTGGAGGCGCCCTGCGTGTCCGCCTTTTACGACGATACCATCATGTGCTATTCCTTCTCCAAGTCCCTGTCCATCCCCGGGGAGCGCATCGGCTATGTGGCGGTGAACCCCAGATGCAGGGACGCGGAGACCATGGTCAACATGTGCGGCCAGATTTCCAGGGGCATCGGGCATAACTGCCCGCCGTCCATCATCCAGCTTGCCGTGGCCAAAGTGCTGGACCGGACGGCGGACTTGAGCGTCTATGAGACCAACATGGAAATCCTCTACAAGGAACTGGTGGATTTGGGCTTTTCCTGCGTGAAGCCCGGCGGGACCTTCTACATCTTCCCCAAAGCCCTGGAGGAGGACGCCAGGGCGTTCTGCCGCAAGGCGCTGGACTATGACCTGGTGCTGGTGCCCGGGGACACCTTCGGCGCGCCGGGATACTTCCGCATGGCCTACTGCATCGCCACCGAAAAGGTAGAGCGGTCGTTAAAGGCCCTGCGGCGGTTCGTGGAGGAGACCTACCGCTAGGGGCAGGAGGACTGGTAACAGCCAGGCCTCCGCAGAACAAACGTGCTGTCATCCGCCGGGTCCTGCACAGCAGACGAATCGGCGCCAGCCAGGAAAGCCGCTGTGCTTCCGGCAGACAGTTGCGCGGAAATAAAATGACAGAATTGTCAGAAAGGCGGGATAATCGTGTATCAGGCAGGACTGATATTGGAGGGCGGCGGCATGAAAGGACTCTACACCGCCGGGGTGATCGATTTTTTCCTGGATAAGGGCATAGAATTTTCCAGTGTGTACGGCGTGTCGGCGGGGGCCTGCAGCATGTGCAGCTATCTCTCGAAGCAGCGGGGGCGGGCCAGGGACGTTTGCATAGACTACCTGGACGACAAAAGGTACTGCAGTCTGTGGAGCCTGCTGACCACGGGGGATCTGTTCAATGTGGACATGAATTACCGGCTGGTGCCGGAGCAGCTGAACCCCTACGACTACAAGGCTTTTGAACAGTATGGCGGAAAGGCCTACAGCGTGGCCACGGACATCGTTACCGGAAAGCCGGCCTACTTCCGGATACGGGACGTGAGGAAGGACATCGTGAAGATCCGGGCATCCGCCTCCCTGCCCCTGGTATCCCGGAACGTGAGGATCGGCGGCGGGCTGTACCTGGACGGGGGCTTGAGCGACTCCATCCCCATCCAGAAATCCGTCCTGGACGGGAACCGGAAGAATGTGGTGGTCATGACCAAAGAGACGTCCTTCGTGAGGCGGCGGGTCAAGGCCCACATGCTCTGGCTGCTGCGGGCGCGGTACTGGCGGTACCCGAGGGTGGCGGAGCTGATGGCCCGCCGGAACGCGCGCTACAGGGAACAGGTGGCCTATGTGGAGAGGCTGCGAAAGAGCGGCCAGGTATTCGTGATCCGGCCGAAAGCGCCCAGCGGCGTGGGGCGGGTGGAGAAGGACGGGAGGAAGCTGCGGGCCCTGTACCGCCAGGGCTACCGGGACGCGGCGGAGTCCTATCAGGAGCTGCTGGCTTTCCTGGAGAAATGAGCAATCTGCACAGAGGAAGGCACAAAAGCGATATATACTGCTTAACGGTTTCACTTGCCGTGAAGCCAGACTGCATAACGCTGACCGGTTCAAGCGCATGATTACATTAGGCAGTATTCAGCGTTATGCAGTATAAAAGAGAGAATGGAGAGTGAAGATGGAACAGTTCATTGAAATCATCAAGGCAATCATCTATGGCATAGTGGAGGGCATCACGGAATGGCTGCCCATCAGCAGCACAGGGCACTTGATTCTGGTGGAGAGCCTGATGCCCTTCCGCCCGCTTGAGAACGGCATTGGCGTCAGCGAGGAGTTCTTCGGCATGTTCGACGTGGTCATCCAGCTGGGGGCCATCCTGGCGGTGGTGGTGCTGTTCTGGGGCCAGATCTGGCCCTTCGCCCTGACCAGGAGAGAGCGGGAGCAGACGGGGGAAACCGGCATCATGTCCTATTTCAAGAAGGACATCTGGATCCTGTGGTTCAAAATCCTGGTGTCCTGCGTGCCGGCGGCGGTGATCGGTATCCTGTTCGACGACGTGTTCGACGAGCTGTTCTATAACCCCACCAGCGTGGCGATCGCCCTGATCGTGTTCGGCGTGGCCTTCATCGTGGTGGAGAGCTGGAACAAGGGGAGGAGGCCCAGGATACGCAGGCTCTCCCAGATCACCTTCCAGACCGCCTTCCTCATCGGCGTGTTCCAGCTGATCGCCGCCGTGTTCCCCGGTACCTCCCGCTCCGGCGCCACGATCGTGGGCGCCCTGCTCATCGGCGTGTCCAGGACGGTGGCGGCAGAGTACACCTTCTTCCTGGCCATTCCGGTGATGTTCGGGGCCAGCCTCCTGAAGGTGGTGAAATTCGGCTTCGCGTTCACCTCCATGGAACTGACGCTGCTGATCGTGGGGACAGTGGTGTCCTTCATCGTGTCCCTGTTCGTGCTCCGGTTCCTGATGGGATACATCAAGAAGCACGACTTCAAGGTCTTCGGCTGGTACCGCATCGCGCTGGGGGCGGTGGTGCTGCTGTACTTCGGGCTGGCGGCGTAAAATCAAAGGAGGAACCTCCGGCCATTTGGCGATTCTGCGGGCAGAGGCAGGAAAAACATGGGAATCCTGCACAAATACCACAGGCCTGACATCATGGGCCGGAGGCAGACCGCGTATTTCTGCATGATCCCCGGGCCGTTTCCCCGGAATATTCAGCAGTGTCACGGAGCCGGGAGAGGCGTATCGGAGAAAAATGAACACTATATAGTTGACTTTTTTTGCAAAAAGGAATACAATACAGCAGGGTAGGCGGGACGGCAGGGCCGTTCCACGCCTGTTTCCAGCAACGGAACATAGATATGAGAGAAAGGAAGTGGACAATCATGGCAGGAAGAAAATCGACGAAAACTGCAGCAAAGACTACGGAAACAGTAGTGGCGGAAGCTATCGAACCCAAGGCAGAAGAGATAAAGACAGAAGAAATAGCAGAAACCAAGGCAACAGAGCCCCAGGAGGAGCCCAGGAAGGCCCCCGCGAAGAAGACCGCGGGCAGGCCTGCAAAGACGGCCAGGGCAGCCAAGACGGAGGCACCTGCGGAGGAGGCGCCCAAGGCCGCGAAAGCCGCCGAAAAGAAGACGGCGCCCAAGGCTGCGGCGAAGAAGGCTGTGGAGAGCGTCCTCCACATCCAGTACGCAGGCAGGTCCTACTCACAGGAAGATCTGCTGAAGATTGCCAGGGATGTATGGAAATACGACCTGAAGCGCAAGGTGGGCGAGTTAGAGAGCGTGGAGATGTACGTGAAGCCGGAGGAGAACAAGGTCTACTATGTGATGAACGGCGAAGTCTCCGGCTGCTTCGACATCTGAAGCCCATACGGAAAACGGATGCGGAAAACAGGATTCTTGCTTGGCGAGGATTCTGTTTTTTGTATGCGCAGGCTATTTAGATTTTTTTTAGAATTATTTTTGAGGAAATCGGTTGACAATGGATAGGGTAAGTGCTATTTTATGGTTAGTAGATGTTAGCACTCCCCTTAAATGAGTGCTAATAACAGAAAGGGAGGCAGCTTGGATGGAGCTGGATGAGAGAAAAAAGAAAATCCTGCAGGCAGTCATCCGCAATTACCTGGAGACAGGGGAGCCGGTTGGCAGCAGAACCATTTCCAAGTACACCGACCTGAACTTAAGCTCTGCCACCATCCGCAACGAGATGGCCGACCTGGAGGAGATGGGATACATTTTCCAGCCCCATACCTCCGCGGGCAGGATTCCTTCAGACAAGGGCTACCGCCTCTACGTGGACGCCATGATGGAGGAGAAGGAGCGGGAAGTGGTGGAGATGCGGGATATGCTGGTGGAGCGCCAGGACAAGATGGAGACGCTCCTGAAGCAGATGGCCAGGGTGCTGGCGCAGAACACCCAGTACGCCACCATGATCTCCGCCCCCCAGACCAAGCGAAGCAAGCTGAAGTTCATCCAGCTTTCCCGGGTGGACGCGGGGCAGATCCTGGCGGTAATCGTCATCCAGGGGAATGTGATCAAGAACAACATCCTGTCCGTGGAGGAGGAGCTGGACGACGAAACCCTGCTGAAGCTGAACATCCTGCTGAACACCTACTTAAACGGCCTGTCCATCGATGAGATCAACCTGGCCATGATAGCCGTCATGAAGCAGCAGGCGGGCATCCACAGCGCCATCGTCAGCGAGGTCATCGACGCGGTGGCGGAGGCCATCAGGGCGGAGGAGGACCTGGAGATCTACACCAGCGGCACCAACAATATCTTCCGCTACCCGGAGCTGGCCGACCAGCAGAAGGCCAGCGAGCTGATCAACACCTTTGAGGAAAAGCAGCTCCTGGGAGAGCTCCTCCAGGAGGCCCACGCCCAGGGCGAGGAGACGGGCATCCAGGTGTACATCGGCGCGGAGACCCAGGTGCAGAGCATGAAGGACTGCAGCGTGGTCACCGCCACCTATGAATTGGGCGGCGGCATGAAGGGAACAATCGGTATCGTAGGGCCAAAGCGGATGGATTACGACAAGGTCGTAGGGACGCTTCGGGCCATACAGACACAGCTTGACGAGCTATATGGGAAGAAAGGATAGGGCATATAGAAGCTGATAGAAGCAAGACAGAAGTGAAATGGCAGTAAAATAGCGGCAAAAGGAATGGAGGTTGACAATCGGGGATATGGCAGAGCAGGAAAAGGATATGGAGATAGAAAAGGATCAGGAAGCCCCCGGGACGGAGGACAGGGCGGAAGAGTGCGCTGAGGCGCCGGAGCCCGAAAAGGGGCAGCAGGCCGGGGAGGCCGGGCAGGAGGAGACGGCGGACGAGGCCGGGGAAGAGAGCGAGGCGGCTCCGGAGGGAGTAGATCCCAAGACCTGGGCGGAGAAGCGTGCGGCCAGGAAGCAGGCCAAGCTGGACAAGAAAGCCCAGGGCTATAAGGATCAGATTGAACAGCTGGAGGACAAGGTGAAGCGCCAGCTGGCGGAATTTGAGAACTTCCGCAACCGGACGGAGAAGGAGAAGCACGCCATGTTCGAGACCGGCGCCAGGAGCGTCATCGAGAAGATGCTCCCGGTGGTGGACAATTTCGAGAGAGGTCTGGCCACGGTGCCCGAGGACAGGAAGGAGGATCCCTTCGTGGACGGCATGAACCGGATCTACAAACAGCTCATGACGGAGCTGGAGAATATCGGCGTGAAGCCCATCCAGGCCCTGGGGCAGGAGTTCGACCCCAACCTCCACAACGCGGTGATGCAGGTGGAGAGCGAGGAGTACGAATCCGGCACGGTGGCCCAGGAGCTGCAGAAGGGGTACACCTACCGCGACAGCGTAGTCAGACACTCTATGGTAGCCGTAGTAGTGTGAGAATGGTTCACAAGCGAACAAGTTCGTTTTGCAAACCAGCAGATTATCATTGGTTAGGTATCAAGGAAAAATTTCAAGATAAAGGCAGAACAATTCAGGAGGATATAAAAAATGAGCAAGATTATCGGCATCGACTTAGGTACGACAAATAGCTGCGTGGCGGTCATGGAGGGCGGAAAGCCCACCGTTATCGCGAACGCGGAGGGGGCGAGGACCACGCCTTCCGTGGTGGCTTTCACGAAGACCGGGGAGAGGCTGGTGGGCGAGCCCGCAAAGCGCCAGGCGGTGACCAATGCGGAGAAGACCATCGCCTCCATCAAGAGGGACATGGGTACGGACAACGGCCGCTCCGTGGACGGCAAGAGATATTCGCCCCAGCAGATTTCGGCCATGATCCTGCAGAAGCTGAAGGCGGATGCCGAGAGCTATCTGGGAGAGAAGGTGGGCGAGGCGGTGATCACGGTTCCCGCGTATTTCAACGACGCACAGCGCCAGGCCACCAAGGACGCGGGCAAGATCGCGGGGCTGGACGTAAAGCGCATCATCAATGAGCCCACCGCGGCGGCGCTGGCCTACGGCCTTGACAATGAGAAAGAGCAGAAGATCATGGTGTACGACCTGGGCGGCGGCACCTTCGACGTGTCCATCATTGAGATTGGCGACGGCGTCATCGAGGTGCTGGCCACCAACGGCGATACCCGTCTGGGCGGCGACGATTTCGATAACAAGATCATCCAGTGGATGCTTTCCGAGTTCAAGAAGGCCGAGGGCGTGGATCTGTCAGGCGACAAGATGGCCATGCAGAGGCTGAAGGAGGCGGCGGAGAAGGCGAAGAAGGAGCTCTCCAGCGCCATGACCACCAACATCAACCTGCCCTTCATCACGGCTACCGCGGAAGGCCCCAAGCACTTCGACATGAACCTGAGCCGCGCCCAGTTCGATGAGCTGACCCACGACCTGGTGGAGAAGACGGCCATCCCCGTACAGAACGCCATGAAGGACGCGGGGCTCACCAATGCGGATCTGGGCCAGGTGCTGCTGGTAGGCGGTTCCACCCGTATCCCTGCCGTGCAGGATAAGGTGAGGCAGCTTACAGGCAAGGAGCCCAGCAAGTCCCTGAACCCTGACGAGTGCGTTGCCATCGGCGCTTCCGTACAGGGCGGCAAGCTGGCGGGCGATGCGGGCGCAGGCGATATCCTGCTGCTGGACGTGACCCCTCTGTCCCTGTCCATCGAGACCATGGGCGGCGTGGCCACCAGGCTGATTGAGCGCAACACCACCATCCCCACCAAGCACAGCCAGATCTTCTCCACCGCGGCTGACAACCAGACCGCTGTGGACATCAACGTAGTGCAGGGCGAGCGGCAGTTCGCAAGGGACAACAAGTCCCTGGGGCAGTTCCGTCTGGACGGCATCCCTCCCGCAAGGAGAGGCGTGCCTCAGATAGAGGTCACCTTCGATATCGATGCCAACGGTATCGTGAACGTGTCCGCCAAGGACCTGGGCACCGGCAAGGAGCAGCACATCACCATCACCGCTGGCTCCAACATGTCCGATGACGAAATCGAGAGGGCCGTGAAGGAAGCCGCCGAGTTCGAGGCCCAGGACAAGAAGCGCAAGGAGGCCGTGGAGGCCAGGAACGAGGCAGACTCTTTCGTATTCCAGACCGAGAAGGCTCTCGGCGAGGTGGGCGACAAGATCAGCGACAGCGAGAAGTCCGCGGTGCAGGCCGACCTGGATGCGGTGAAGGCCGTCCTGGACAGGACCAAGGATCAGGAGATGAGCGACAGCGATGTGGATGAGCTGAAGGCCGCCAAGGAGAAGCTGATGAACAGCGCCCAGAGCCTGTTCACCAAGATGTACGAGAACATGCAGCAGGCCCAGGGCGGCGGGGCAGGGCCGGACATGGGCGGCGCAGCAGGCGCAGACAGCGCGTCCGCTCCCGATGACGACGTAATCGACGGGGACTTCCGGGAGGTATAAGCCGGAGACAGGTTCCGCGGGCTGCACCGTAGCGGACGGAAGAGGGAAACAGCCGACTGCGGGCGGCGGGCTTTACGCAGCTGCGGCAACCGGGAAATGAGATAGAAATTCAGGGCAAGAGGAAAATCTAAGTCGGCGGCAGGGAGATGGTGTCGGCTTAGATTTTCTGTGATAGATTAGAACAATACGTATATTCGATTATGAGGTGTTTGGTATGGCGGAGCAGAAGCGGGATTATTATGAGGTCCTGGGCGTGGATAAGGGTGCGGACGATGCGGCGATCAAAAAATCATACCGCGCGCTGGCGAAGAAGTATCATCCGGACATGAATCCGGGGGATGCGGAGGCGGAGAAGAAATTCAAGGAGGCCTCCGAAGCCTATGCCGTGTTGAGCGATCCGGACAAGAGACGGCAGTACGATCAGTTCGGCCATGCCGCTTTCGACGGCGGAATGGGCGGAGGCGGAGGGTTCGATTTCAGCGGGGCTGACTTCGGCGATATTTTCGGCGATATCTTCGGCGACCTCTTCGGAGGGGGCCGCAGCAGAGGCCGCAGCAACGGCCCCATGAAGGGCGCGAACCTGCGGACCAGCGTCCGCATCACTTTTGAGGAGGCTGTGTTCGGCTGCAAGAAAGAGATTGAGCTGAACGTGAAGGAGACCTGTAAGACCTGTAACGGCTCCGGCGCAAAGCCCGGCACCAGTCCCGAGACCTGCCCCAAGTGCGGCGGCAAGGGCCAGGTGGTCTTCACCCAGCAGTCCCTCTTCGGCACTGTCCGCAACGTGCAGACCTGTCCAGACTGCCAGGGCAGCGGCAAGATCATCAAGGACAAGTGCACGGATTGCCGTGGAACCGGATATATATCCATGAAAAAACGTTATTCCGTGGACATCCCCGCGGGAATCGACAACGGCCAGTCCACCCGCATGCCGGGCCTGGGCGAGCCCGGCGTCAACGGAGGCCCCAGAGGGGATGTGCTGATCGAGGTGATCGTGGGGCGGCATCCTATCTTCCAGCGGCAGGATTTCGACATCTATTCCACTGTCCCCGTGTCCTTCGCGGTGGCGGCCCTGGGGGGCGAGATCCTGATCGACACCGTGGACGGCAAGGTCATCTATGACGTGAAGGCCGGCACCCAGACGGATACCCGGATACGGCTGCGGGGCAAGGGCGTGCCCTCCTGGCGGAACAAGGACGTGCGGGGCGACCACTATGTGACTTTGGTGGTGCAGGTGCCCGACAAGCTCAAGCCCGAGGCCAGGGAGCTGCTGCGCCAGTTCGACGAGCTGACAGGCAATTCCCTGAACGCGGCCAAGAACATGTCCTCGGAGCCGGAGCATGGGGAAGAGGGCAAGGAGAGCCATAAGGAAGGCAAGAAAAAGAAATCCTGGAAAGAGATTTTTGACAAATAAATTTTTTGCAGAATAAATGCAAGGTTTCCCTCCGGTCTGTCGTATTATAAGTAAAGACATGAAAACAACGGCATTTATCAGATCGGAGGTATGTGAGGATGAAGAAGAAAATCATTACAATGGGGACGGCTCTTGCGCTGGCGCTGTCCATGGGCATGACCGTTTCCGCAGGGCATCACGGGGCCTGCGCGGGCAGTGTGATTCGGGGCAGCGGCCTGCGCCAGTACAGAGGGAGCCACGAGGGCGGACATCATCTGTACTGCTATGGCGGCGGACAGGACTGTGCCTACTGGGGCATCGATGTGAGCGGCGTCTGCGATTACTGGGAGTACTGCCACGGCGGGGCGGCGTATGGCACGCAGGGCGGGATCGGTACGGCCCAGGGCGCGGCGGCAGAGGATCAGGCTCCGGCGGCAGCGCCTGAGAGCCAGCCTGGAGCCGGTGTGGCGGCCCAGGGCCAGCCCGCAGTGAGCACGGCGGCGGAGGATCAGGCCCCGGCAGAGGAGGCGCCCCAGGCGCAGGCCCAGACGGTATACGGATCCTATGACGGAAGCACCGCATGCCCGTACTACGACGGCACGGGGCATGGCTGCGGCATGGGCCAGGGAGGATGGAACTGCTATTCCGGCAGCTACGGAGGAGGCCGCCACGGCTCCGGCCATCACGGCCGCGGACATCATTGAAGGTAAGGAGCGGGGATTGCCGTAGCATGCGGCAGTCCCTTTTGCGGTATGGGGATCTGCGGGCAGGAAGCGGAGCGCCCGGGCAGGGCGGCGGGGCAGGAAGCGGCGAAGGATAGGCATCCCGGCGGAGGCAGTGGGGATGAGAGGCGGCAAAGGCGGTGGAGCGGTGCGCAGCGAAGTTGAGGTAGACAGTGCGGTGGAACGGTATTCGGACATGATAAGACGGATTTGCCTTTATCATGTGAAGAACGCCGCGGACACAGAGGATGTGTTTCAGACAGTGTTCTTAAAATATTTGCTGTATGAAGGGAGCTTTGAGAGCCCGGAGCATGAGAAAGCGTGGTTCATCCGCGTCACCCTGAATGCCTGCCGGGATTATCTGAAAAGCTTCTTCCGCCACAGCGCCCTGCCTCTGGAGGAGCTGGCGGAGGAGGCGGCATCGATCCCGCCCGAGCAGACAGAGGTGCTGGATGCGGTATTGGCCCTGCCGGCAAAGTACAAGGACACCATTTACCTGCATTATTACGAGGGCTACTCGGCCGGGGAGATCGGAAAGATTCTGGGCAAAAAGGAAAATACGGTCTATTCGCTCCTGTCGAGAGGGCGGACCATGCTGAAGGAAGCGCTGGGAGGTGATTTGTGATGAGGCAGGAGAACAGAATCGGGAAAGCGTTTGACTGCGTGCGGGCAAGCGAAGAGCTGAAGGCCTCCACAAAAGAATTCCTGCGGGACGCCAGACAGCTTGAGCAGGGGCGCTCTAAGAATAGAGGCCTGTCCCGTCCCGCTTTCCGCCTGGCGCTGAGCGCCGCCGGGGCCATGCTCACGGTATTCCTGTGCATCGGCGCCTATGCCATGCTTTGGATGCCCGTGGCCTATGTCAGCATCGATCTGAATCCCTCTCTGGAGCTTACTCTGAACCGGCTGGACAGGGTCATCGGTGTGGAGGCTTACAATGAGGACGGCCAGGGGATTCTGGAGGGGGTCTCGGTGAAGGGGATGCGCTACGGGGACGCCATCGAGAGCATCGTGGGCAGCGAGGGCATGCAGCCCTATCTGACCCGGGACGCGGCGCTGACCTTTACGGTGGCCACGGACAGCGCTCCCAGGGAGGAGCAGATGCTGGAGGAGATCGCCCGTTCCTCCGGCTGCGTGGAGCATGGAGGGGTCAGCGTCAGGGCGGACATGAGCCTGGTGGAGGAGGCCCACGGGAACGGGCTGTCCCTGGGGAAGTACCTGGCCTACCAGGTGCTGCTGCGGTACGAGCCCACCGTCACCGTGGAGGACTGCCATGAGATGAGCATGTCCCAGATCAACAGCAGGATCGAGGAGCATGAGCACGGCGCGAACCATGGAGACGGACATGGGGGAAGGCATGGAGGCGGGACGGAGCCTGAGAAGGAGGATGAGGCGGGAGACGGGGCCGGGAGCGGGAATGAGACGGAAGATGGGACCGGGAGCGGGAATGAGACAGGAGACGGAGCCGGGACCGGAAATGAGGCGGGAGCCGGAATGACGGATGAAAATAGTCAATCTACCGGACAGGCCGGGGAAGCGCCCGGCGAATCCCCTGCCCTGCAGCCCACAGAGCAGGACACAGAGCAGCCCGCAGGGCAGGATACGGACCGCCACAGAGAAGAGGGCCATGGCCACAGATCCGGCCATGGCCGCTGAGGGCGGAAGCTTTTGCGGGATTCTCCGAATCCTGCTGCGCGAATTGCGACCGAATTGCGCTGTCTCTGACGATTTTGTTGACAGAAGGGCTGTGAAAGGATATCATAATGTGAAGAGATTTTCCGGACAATTCCGGACGGGAAGCGGGAGACTGGTAGATGGAAGCTGACGAATCTGGGGCGATGAAGAACGGAAATAACGAATTCCTGGGGCTTTTGTGTAATCTGTACCTGGTGGCCCTGCTGGTGGCTCTGCCCCTGTATACGGGGAAGGGCTATTGGAGCCTGGGCGATACGAAGTACATGCTGTTCAAGAACCTTTCCCTGCTCTGCCTGGGAATCTGGCTGGCCGCGGCGCTCTCCATGGGGATATGGCGGGCGGCGAAGCGGGCCGGGAGCCGGAGCGCGGGAGCAGGCAGGCGGAGGGAGCCCGGCATGGTGGACGCCGCGGTGGCGTCCTACGGCATATGCGTGCTCCTCTCCGCCCTGCGCAGCGAGTACGGGGGCCTTGCGTGGACGGGCTATGAGGGCTGGTATATGGGGGCTGTGTCCCAGCTTTTGTTCGTCGGCATCTATTTCTTCGTGTCCAGGCAGTATGACGGGGCGCGCTGGCCCCTGTACCTGGGGGAGGCGGCGCTGGGCCTGGTGACGCTGTTCGGCCTGCTGCACAGGCTGGGGATCGATCCGCTGAGGCTGTTGGTGCACTGGAACCCCGGGGACTGGGAGTACAGCCATATGCTGTCCACGCTGGGGAACATCAACTGGCTGTGCGGCTACTACAGCGTGGTGCTGGCCCTTCCGGCGGCGCATTTCCTTCTGGAGCCCAGGCCCTGGGCCAGGCTGCTCCTCTATGTGGAGGCAGTGGCGGCCTTTGTGCTGCTGGGCGTGCAGGGCAGCCAGGGAGGCCTACTGATCCTGGCGGTCTGCGCGGCGGGCTGCTTCGTGCTGGGGCGCAGGCGGGCCGAGGTGCTGACCAGGCTTTGGGCCCTTCTGGCCGGATTCTTCCTGTGCATGCCGCTGATGGAGCTGGGGATGGAGCTGCGGAAGGAGAGGGCGGCCGTGGTTGCAGACGGCAATGTCTTCTGGAATGTGGCCTGGTATGTCTGGGCGATCGCGGGCGTGGTATGCCTGGGGGCGTGTCTGCTGTCCGCAAAAAGGCGGCATGCTCCGGGGGAACGTAGGTCTGCGAAAGGCGGGCATGCTCCGGGGGAACGTGGGTCTGCGAAAGGCGGGCAGATCCCGGAGGAACGGACATCCGGGAAAAAGGGACATGTCCGTGGAAGCAGGGGGCCGCGCCGTCAAGGGAAGAAAGCCCTGATTGCCGCGGCGGCGGTCTGTCTGGCAGGATGCCTGGCGGCCGCCCTGCTGATCCTGGCCTCACGGGGAATCGGAGACGGGTTCGGCAGCGGCAGGGGCTTTCTGTGGCGCATCGCCCTGGAGGGCTTCGTTCAGGGGGACATGAAGGACAAGCTGCTGGGAGCGGGCCCGGACTGCTATGGGGTGGCGGTCTTCGGCAGGCTGGGCACAGGGTCGGATGTGTGGAAGGGGGAGCACTGGGAGGGCGCGGTCTTCACCAACGCGCACAATGAGGTCCTGAGCCAGCTATGCAATGTGGGGATACTGGGGACGGTGAGCTATCTGGCCATATTCCTGGCAGGGCTGTGGCGCTATGGCAGGGGAAGCGCGGAGAGCCGCCGGAGCCTGGTACAGAGCCGGGGCGGCGGGCCCGGAAAGGGCGGGGGAGCCCTGGCCTTTCCGGCGGATTCGGATGCCTGCTGCCTCTGGGCGGGGGTTTTGGCGATCGCCATGTACGGGGCCCACTCCCTCATCAGCTTCCAGCAGGTGCTGAACACGCCGCTGCTCTTCCTGGTCCTGGGAGTCTGCGAACAGAGGATGCGGGCCAGGGGAGGTGCATCAGGCCCGGGGAATGACGGGCAACAGGAAGGCGAAAAAGCGAACAAATATAGAAGGATGAATGATAAACAGAATATCGGGAAACGGAGAACAAGGTCATGAAGTGGAAGAAATTCAGGATAAAGACAGTGACGGAGGCCGAGGACATCATCGTCAGCGCCCTCTACGACATCGGGCTGGAGGGCGCCCAGATTGAGGACAAGGTGCCCCTGACCGCCCTGGAGAAGGAGCAGATGTTCGTGGACATCCTGCCGGAGGGGCCGGAGGACGACGGAATCGCCTATCTGAGCTTCTTTGTGGAGGAGAGGGAGGACGGCAGCCTGACGATTGGGGACGAGCCCACGGACCAGGCGGCCATTCTGGAAAAGGTGCGCGTGGAGCTGGAGGAGCTGCGGCAGTTCTGCGACATCGGCGAGGGCACGGTGACTGTGGACGAGACGGAGGACATCGACTGGATCAACAACTGGAAGCAGTATTTCCACCAGTTCTATATAGACGATATCCTGGTGATTCCTTCCTGGGAGGACGTAAAGGTGGAGGACCTGGACAGGACGGTGCTGCACATCGACCCGGGCACTGCCTTCGGCACGGGGATGCATGAGACCACCCAGCTCTGCGTCAGGCAGCTGCGCAAATACATGACGCCCGGGGCCAGACTTCTGGACGTGGGCACGGGCAGCGGCATCCTGTCGATCCTGGCACTGATGTTCGGGGCGGGCCATGCGGTGGGCACGGACCTGGACCAGTGTGCGGTGGAGGCGGTGGCAGAGAACTGTGCCGCCAACGGCATCGACCCTGCCCGCTTCGAGATGCTGATCGGCAATATCATCACGGACAGGGCCGTGCAGGCGCAGGTGGGATACGGGCAGTACGACATCGTGGTGGCCAATATCCTGGCGGAGGTGCTGCTGCCCCTGACCCCTGTGATTACGGAGCAGTTGAAGCCGGGCGGCATCTATATCACCTCCGGCATCATAGACGACAAGGAGGAGACCGTGGTGGAGGCCGTGAAGGCGGCCGGATTCCAGGTGCTGGAGGTGAACCGCCAGGGCGAGTGGGCCAGCGTCACCGCCAGGTGGAAGGCCTGATGACCTGCCGGGGCATCGCGCCCCGCAGCCTGTCTGCGGCAGGCTCCCCTCCCTCGGACGGCAGGAGACGGGGGAAAGCTCGGCGGCATTCTGCCGGGGACTGCCCGCGGCGGCTGCACCGGCGCGGCGGGGAAGCAGGGGGATTTCAGGGCCCGCGGACAAAGGGGCGGGGCCGGACAGGAGAAAGCCATGTATCAGTTTTTTGTGGATCCGTCACAGATCGATATACCTGACAGGCGTGTCATAATCATGGGGGAGGATGTGAACCATATCAGGAATGTCCTCCGCATGCGCCCCGGGGAGGAGATTTCCGTCAGGGACGGCCGGGACGGCAGGGAGTACCGCTGCGGCATCCTTTCCCTGGGGGAGTCCGAGATTGTCTGCGAGCTGCGCTTCATCAAAGAGGACGCGGTGGAGCTGTCTGCGGAGATTTACCTCTTCCAGGGGCTCCCCAAGGGGGACAAGATGGAATTCATCATCCAGAAGGCAGTGGAGCTGGGGGTGCACCAGGTGATACCTGTGGCCGCCAGCCGTTGCGTGGTGAAGCTGGACGGGAAGAAGGCCGCAGCCAAAAGAGCCCGCTGGCAGGGGATTGCGGAGGCCGCGGCCAAGCAGAGCAAAAGGGCTGTCATCCCGGAAGTGACGGAAGTGTCATCTTTTGCCCGGGCGGTGGGGATGGCCTCGGGGATGGACGTGGCGCTGATCCCCTATGAGCTGGCGGAGGACATGTCCCGGACGAAGAGCCTGCTGGAGGGCATCCGGCCCGGCCAGCGGGTGGCGGTGTTCATAGGGCCGGAGGGAGGCTTTGCGGAGGCGGAGATCGGCCTCGCCCGGGAGAGCGGTGTCCTGCCGGTCACATTGGGGAAGCGGATCCTGCGGACGGAGACGGCGGGGCTTGCGGTGCTGTCCTGGATCATGTACCTGCTGGAGGCATGAGGGGGAGCCTGCGCTATGGCGGCGGAGCAGCTCCCGGAATCTGCCTTTTGGGAATCGGGCGGCAGGGACATAGACAGTGGCTGCGGCATATGATAGTATAAGTGAACTGCAGCTTTCGCCCGGAGAGCTGTTTGATTTGATAAAGGAGTAAAGCCATGGAAATTTATCTGGATAATTCCGCCACCACCAGAGTCTTCCCGGAGGTGGCGGAGCTGATGGCAAAGGTCATGTGCGAGGACTACGGCAATCCCTCCAGCCTCCATATGAAGGGAGTACAGGCAGAGCAGTACCTGAGGAGCGCCAGAGAGACCTTTGCCGGAATCCTGAAGGTGAACGAGAAGGAGATCTTCTTCACCTCCGGGGGGACGGAATCGGACAATATGGCGCTGATCGGCTGTGCCAGGGCGGGTGTCAGACAGGGAAAGCATCTGATCACCACCCAGATCGAGCACCCGGCGGTCCTGAACACCATGCGGTATCTGGAATCTCAGGGCTTCCGCGTGACTTATCTGCCGGTGGACGCCTGGGGGCGGATATCCCTGGAGGATCTGCGCCGGGCCATGACCCCGGAGACCGTTTTGGTGTCCGTCATGCACACCAACAATGAGGTGGGATCCCTCCAACCCGTGGCGGAGGCGGCATCCCTGGTGAAGCGCATGAATCCCCACACCCTCTTCCATGTGGATGCGGTGCAGGGCTTCGGAAAGGCGAAGATCTATCCCAGGCGGATGGGCATCGACCTGCTGTCCGCCAGCGGGCACAAGATTCACGGGCCCAAGGGCGTGGGCCTGCTCTACGTGGGCGGCCAGGTGAAGATCCAGCCGATCATCCACGGCGGGGGCCAGCAGATGAACCTGCGCTCCGGAACGGACAATGTGCCGGGAATCGCGGGCTTCGCCAGGGCGGCGGAGCTGCTCTGGGCCCATTACGAGGACGATGTGAAGCGCCTGTACCAGTGCAAGGAATATTTCTGCAACGGCGTGAGGAAGCTGGAGGGGGTCAGGATCAACGGCCTTCTGCCGGGAGAGCCGGATGGTGCCGGAACGGCGCCCCATATCGTCAGCGTGTCGGTGGAGGGCGTGCGCAGCGAGGTGCTGCTCCACGCGCTGGAGGAGGAGGGCATCTATGTGTCCGCGGGGAGCGCCTGCGCCGCCAGGAAGCCCCAGCCCTCGGCCACGCTGAAGGCCATGGGCATCGAGAAGCCCCTGCTGGAGTCCACCATCCGCTTCAGCTTCTCCGTCTATACCACCCAGGAAGAACTGGACTATACATTGCAGGCCATGTATGATAAGATTCCCATGCTGCGCAGATATACCAGGAAACGCTGAGGGCGCGGGGACAGGCTCCGGCGGGCCCTGGGGGCAGGAATGCCTCCCCAGGCGCCGTCCGGAGCTTTGGGATCCGCGGGGGTTTCCGGGGGCTGACGAACGCTTCCGGAAATCCGGCGCGGAAGAAAGGACAAGCCATGTTTACAGCTTTTTTGATAAAATATGCCGAGATTGGCATCAAGGGAAAGAACCGCTATCTGTTCGAGGACATGCTGATGCACCAGATGAAGCTGGCGCTGAAGAAATGCGAGGGGGAGTTCCTGATCCACAAATCCCAGGGGCGCATCTTTGTGGAGGCCAGGGGAGAGTTCGACTTTGAGGAGGCGGTGGAGGGGCTGAAGAAGGTGTTCGGCATCTCCGGCATCTGCCCTGTGGTCTATGCGGAGGACGAGGGCTTCGAGAAGCTCTGCCAGCGGGTGGTGGAATATGTGGATCAGGTCTACCCGGACAAGCATAAGACCTTCAAGGTGCACTCCAGGCGGGCCAGGAAGGACTATCCCAAAGAATCCATGGAGATCAACGCGGATCTGGGGGCCGCCGTCCTGCAGGCCTATCCGGAGATGTCCGTGGACGTCCACGAGCCGGAGATCCTGCTGAATGTGGAAATCCGTGAAAAGATATATATTTATTCGGAGACCATCCCCGGCCCCGGGGGCATGCCCGTGGGGACAGGGGGCAAGGCCATGCTGCTTCTGTCCGGGGGCATAGACTCCCCTGTGGCGGGGTACATGATAGCCAAGCGGGGCGTGAAGCTGGACGCGGTGTATTTCCACGCGCCGCCCTACACCAGCGAGCGGGCCAGGCAGAAGGTGGTGGATCTGGCCAGGACCGTGGCCGGATACGCGGGGCCCGTCTGGCTCCATGTGATCAATTTCACGGACATCCAGCTCTACATCCATGAGAAATGCCCCCATGAGGAGCTGACCATCATCATGCGTCGGTACATGATGCGGATTGCGGAGCGGATCGCAAAGGACACGGAGTGCCTGGGCCTGATCACCGGAGAGAGCATCGGGCAGGTGGCCTCCCAGACCATGCAGTCCCTGG
This sequence comes from uncultured Acetatifactor sp., assembly GCF_948601915.1. NCBI lineage: Bacteria > Bacillati > Bacillota > Clostridia > Lachnospirales > Lachnospiraceae > Acetatifactor > uncultured Acetatifactor sp. Next base: position 49,383 of record NZ_CAPDXS010000007.1, read on the forward strand.
CCGCCACCAATGAGGTCTGCACCATTCCGGTGTACCGCCCCCTGATCGGCTTCGACAAGCTGGAGATCGTGGAGGTGGCCCAGCGGATCGGCACCTTTGAGACCTCCATTCTGCCCTATGAGGACTGCTGCACGATCTTCGTGGCCAAGCATCCCGTGACCAAGCCCAACCTCAATGTCATCCGCCGCCATGAGCGCAATCTGGACGAGGGGATAGAGGCGCTGGTGGAGAGGGCCCTGGAGACCAAAGAGCTGCTCATCGTGGAATAGGGGCGCGGATATAAAAAAGGCCTTTCAGGATGCGCTCCTGAAGGCCTCTTCGCCCGGACATTCCTCTTTCGTGCGTTGTCCTGGCCCTATGTACCCGCCATCCACAGGACGGTCACTGTACGATGTAGGGCTTTAAGAACTCCAGCACCTCGTCCGCACCTTCCTCTGTATGGATGTTCAAATCGATGGGTTTGGACAGATCTAAGCTGAAGATGCCCATGATGGATTTCGCGTCAACAACGTATCTGCCGGATACCAAGTCGAAGTCGTAGTCGAACTTGGAGATGTCGTTTACAAAGGATTTGACTTTGTCGATTGAATTAAGGAAAATTTGTACTGTCTTCATCTTCTTTACCTCCTGTCTGATTTACCTTCCAGTCAACATATTAACGGCTGGCGGCGCAAAAGTCAAGGCGAAAACAGTACAAAAAAGTGGGGAATAATCATGAAAACTGTGGCATTGTATAATCTGGGCTGCAAGGTCAATTCCTATGAAATGGAAGTAATGCGCCAAATCCTCCGGGAAAAAGGATATGGCATTGTGGCATTTGATGAAAGAGCCGATATCTATATCGTGAACACATGTACGGTCACCAACATCGCGGACAGGAAGAGCAGACAGATGCTGCACCGTGCCAGGCAGCTCAATCCCGACGCTGTGGTGGTGGCGGTGGGCTGCTATGTGCAGACGGGGCGGGAGGCCGTGGAGGCGGATCCGGGCGTAGACCTTGCCATCGGCAACAACCGGAAGAAGGACATCGCGGCCATCCTGGAGGAGTATCTGGAGAGAAGGCGGGAGGGCGGCCCGGAGAGGGACAAGACCCTGGAGGGCGCCACCGTCCTGGACATCGGGCATACCTACGAATATGAGGAGATGCGGCTGAAGCACACGGCGGAGCGCACCAGGGCCTATATCAAGATCCAGGACGGCTGCAACCAGTTCTGCTCCTACTGCGCCATCCCCTACGCCAGGGGCAGGGTGCGCAGCCGCAGGGCGGAGGATGTCCTGGAGGAGGTGCGGGGCCTGGTGGACGCGGGCTACCGGGAGGTGGTGCTCACGGGCATCCATATCAGCTCCTACGGAATCGACTTCGGGGAGGACGGGGCGCAGGCCGGGAGCACCGGGGGTCCGGAATCCGGGCAGGAATCCGTTCTTCTGCGCGGGGGCTCCGGGCAGGAGGAGGGAGACGCAGCCGGGGCGCAGACCGGGCGGAAGGCCGGGAGCACCGGGGATCCGGAATCCGGGCAGGAATCCGTTCTTCTGCGCGGGGGCGCCGGGCAGGCGCCTGGGAACCAGGGGGCCCTCCGGGAGGAACCGCGAACAGACGACAGGGCGCGTGAAAGAAAACGGCAGCCCGCATACAACGGCCGCAGCAGGCTGGTGGAGCTGGTGGAGCAGATCCATGGGATAGAGGGCCTGGAGCGGATCCGCCTGGGCTCCCTGGAGCCGCGGATCGTCACGCCGGAGGCGGTGAGGCGGCTGGCGGCGCTGCCCAAGCTCTGCCCCCATTTCCACCTGTCCCTCCAGAGCGGCTGCGACGCTACCTTAAAAAGGATGAATAGACATTACACCGCCGGGGAATACTACAAGAGCGTGGAGCTTCTGCGGGAATGCTTCCACCGGCCGGCCATCACCACGGACGTGATCGCGGGCTTTCCCGGGGAGACGGAAGCGGAGTTCGCTGACACAAGGGAATTCCTGGAGAAGGCAGGGTTCTACGAAATGCATGTCTTCAAATATTCCAGGCGGGAGGGGACCGCGGCGGCTTCCATGCCGGACCAGGTGCCGGAGCCTGTGAAGGCCAGGCGCAGCGCCGAGCTGATCGCCCTGGGGGAGCGGCAGTCCTTGGAGTTCCGCAGGCGCTACATAGGAAAGGAAGCCGAGGCGCTTCTGGAGGAGACCCGAGAGATAGGCGGGCGGACATACTGCATCGGCCACACGAAGGACTACGTGAAGGTGGCGGTGGACGTCACGGAGCGTCTGCAGGAGGCCCCCGCCATGATAAATACAGTGGTGAAGATACCGGTCAGGGATTTTCTGACAGATGAAATTTTGATGTAGCTTGAATTTTTGGCGAAAATGAGGTATGATGAAAGGAAGTAGTGGCATTGGGCGCTAAAATGCCGCGGGTTGAGCCTGCCGGAGCGGGCAGATGGGAGTCATGGCATGCAGAATCTGGAAAACACACAATACTTCAAGGTAGACTCGGAACCTGCCGCCGGAGCGAAGGTGGTGCTGGCCGCCGTATATGAGGCGCTGACGGAAAAGGGATACAACCCGGTGAATCAGATCGTGGGCTACATCATGAGCGGCGACCCCACCTATATCACCAGCCATCAGAATGCGCGGAGCATGATCATGAAGGTGGAGCGGGACGAGCTGGTGGAGGAGCTGCTGACGGAGTACATCCGCACGAAGGAATGGGAGTAGGGGACGAAAGGGAGGCGGCTATGCGCATAATGGGTCTGGATTTCGGCTCTAAGACGGTGGGGGTGGCTGTCAGCGACAGCCTGCTCATCACGGCCCAGGGCCTGGAAATCATCCGCAGGGAGAGAGAGGACAAGCTGCGCCGGACATTGGCCCGGATCGAGGAGTTGATTTTGGAATACGAGGTGGAGGAGATCGTGCTGGGCCTCCCCAAGAACATGAACGCCACCGAAGGAGTACGGGTGGAGCTGACGGAGGAATTTCGGGAGAAGCTGGAGCGCCGGACAGGCTTGCCCGTTGTCATGTGGGACGAGAGGCTGACCACGGTGGCGGCGGACAAGGCTATGATAGAGGCCGGCATCCGCAGGGAGAGACGGAAGGATTATGTGGACAAGATTGCGGCTGCCCTGATACTCCAGGGATACCTGGACAGACGCAGCCACGGACAGACAGAGAAAGAGGATTGAAATGCACGCCTCCATGTGAAGGTGTGCGTGAGGTGCGGAAATGGCAAAGCAGGAGAAGATTACGTTCACGCCGGAGGGAGAAGAGCCGGTGGAATTCTATGTGCTGGAGCAGACGAGGATAGGCGGCATTGACTATATCCTTGTCACGGATGAGGAAGAGGGCGACGGAGAGGCGCTGATTTTGAAGGACATGTCTCGAGACGGGGAGCCGGAAGGGCTCTATACTATCGTGTCCGATGACCAGGAGCTGGAAGCTGTAGCCGGCGTATTCGAGAACATGCTGGAGGACGTGGAGCTGGAGAATGCGTGAACGAAAGCTTCGGGGCCTGGGCGGAGGCTATGCCCTATCGGTCAGGACAGGAGCCTGCAGACAGGGGGTACGCGCGGAGTTGGGATATGGCGTTTGATAAGGGGAAAGCAGAGAGGCTTTTGAAGGACAGAGGCCTGAAGGTCACCAGACAGCGCATGGCGGTGCTGGAGGCCATCGATTCCTGTCCCCGGGAGCATCTGACTGCGGAAGAAATATTTGAGTTGGTAAAAGCAGACTGCCCGGACATCGGGCTGGCTACTGTTTATAGAACCATACAGTTGTTGGGGAGCTTGCATCTAATCGACCGGGTCAGTTTTGATGACGGGTTCGTGCGCTATGAGATGGGGAGTGCTCTGGAGGGCACGGTGAGACACCGCCATCATCATCTGATCTGTATCAAATGCGGCAGGGTGATTTCATTCCAGGACGATTTATTGGAGGAGCTGGAGGGGAAAATCATCGCGACTACCGGATTTCGTGTTGTGGATCATGAGGTAAAGCTCTACGGCTACTGTGTAGAATGTGGAGGAGATTTGATTGAAGAAAAAAGAGAATAACAACGGTTCCAGACTAAAGATAATCCCTTTGGGGGGCCTGGAGCAAATCGGCATGAACATTACTGCGTTCGAGTATGAGGACAGTATTGTTGTGGTGGACTGCGGCCTGTCGTTCCCGGCGGACGACATGCTGGGCATCGACCTTGTGATCCCAGATGTGACCTACCTGAAGGACAACATCAGCAAGGTGAAGGGCTTCGTGATCACCCACGGCCATGAGGATCATATCGGAGCGCTCCCCTATGTGCTCCGGGACATCAATGCGCCCATCTATGCCACCAGGCTCACCATGGGCATCATCGAGAACAAGCTGAAGGAACATGAGATGACCAAGAGCGTCAAGCGCAAGGTGGTGAAGTTCGGCCAGTCCATCAATTTAGGACAGTTCCGGGTGGAGTTCATCAAGACCAACCACAGCATCGTGGACGCGGCGGCGCTGGCCATCTACTCCCCGGTGGGGGTGGTGGTGCACACGGGGGACTTCAAGGTTGACTACACGCCTGTATTCGGAGACGCCATCGACCTGCAGCGCTTCGCGGAGCTGGGCAAGAAGGGCGTTCTGGCGCTGATGTGCGACTCCACCAACGCGGAGCGGCCGGGCTTCACTCCCTCGGAGCGCACTGTGGGGGCCACTTTTGACAATCTGTTCGAGGAGCATAAGAATACCAGGATCTTCGTGGCCACCTTTGCCTCCAATGTGGACAGGGTGCAGCAGATCATCAACACGGCGTACAAGTTCGGCAGGAAGGTCTGCGTGGACGGCCGCAGCATGGTGAGCATCATCGAGACGGCCAGGAACCTGGGCTGCATCAGCATCCCGGACAATACCCTGATCGAGATAGAGCAGATGAAGGACTATCCCAGCGAGAAGCAGGTGGTGATCACCACCGGGAGCCAGGGGGAGAGCATGGCGGCCCTGAGCCGCATGGCCAGCGGCATGCACCGCAAGATTACCATCGGCGCGGGGGACACGGTGATTTTTTCCTCCAACCCCATCCCGGGCAACGAGAAATCCGTGACTAAGGTGATCAATGAGCTGATCCGCAAGGGCGCGGACGTGATCTTCCAGGATGCCCATGTGTCCGGCCATGCCCGCCAGGAGGAGATCAAGCTGCTCTACGCGCTGATCCGGCCCAAGTATTCCGTCCCCGTCCACGGGGAGATCAAGCATCTGAAGGCTCAGGCGAAGATTGCCCAGAGCCTGGGCATGGAGAAGGAGAATATCTTCATCCTCTCCTCCGGCGATGTGCTGGAGCTGGACAAGAACCGCGCGGGCATCACGGGCAGGGTTCCCGTAGGGGCCATTCTGGTGGACGGCCTGGGCGTGGGCGACGTGGGGAACGTGGTGCTGCGGGATCGCCAGCATCTGGCGGAGGACGGCATCATGGTAGTGGTCATGAGCCTGGACCGCGTAGGCGGAGAGCTGGTGGCAGGGCCCGATATCGTGTCCAGGGGCTTCGTGTATGTGAAGGAATCCGATGAGCTGATAGAGGAGGCCCGCCAGATCGTGGACGAGGCCATCGAGAGGTGCCTGGACAGAGGGATCACGGACTGGGGGAAGCTGAAGAATACCACAAAGGATGCCCTCAGCGACTTCGTCTGGAAGAAGACCAAGAGGCGGCCTATGATACTGCCGATCATCATGGAGGTGTGAGAAGAAGTTCTAGGCGGCCAAAGGACGCCCGCCAAGAACTTCCAGGATGGCACACGAACAAGTTCGTATTGCAATCCATCCGCACAGGTCAGAATGCCCAAAGGGCGGGCATTCTTCCAGGTTGTGGAAGGGCGTTGGGGCGAGGCGCTTGGTCTGCCGGTCGGGCATGGAGGTTAGTATGAAAGTAACGAGCATAATAGCTGCAGTGGCAGGGGCTATCTTCCGGGTGGTGATGGCGGTGGCGGTGGTGTATGTGATTTACCAGGGGGCCGGGATCTGTTATGACTACGGCTACCGTATCTTCACGGAGCCGGCCATGTCCGCCGGAGAGGGCCGGACGGTGACGGTGACGGTCAGCCCTGACATGTCCCCGCTGGACATCGGAAAGCTTTTCGAGGGCAGGGGGCTGGTGCGGGACGCCAGGCTCTTCGCGCTGCAGTATTATCTCTCGGAGTACAGGGAGGATGTGGGCCCCGGCACATTCGACCTGAGCACGGCCATGACCGCAGAGGAGATGATGCAGGCCATGGTGGTGGCGGAGGCTGAGGAAGAGGAAGGCGAAGGGGATTCCGCAGGAAGGGGAAGCTCCTCCGGCCAGGGAGAATCTTCCTCGGAGAGCGGCCCGCCCGCCGGGGGAGGAGCGCCCGGCGGAGAGGACGGCACAGGGGATGCGGCCGGGGATGGGATGACCGGGGACGGTGCGCCCGAAGACACAGAGGGGCTTGACGGGGAACCGGAGGCAGAGTGACGCCATCCCGTATATAAAGAGGAAGTATGATCATAGATGAGAGAATGGCGGCTTTCATCGATTCGCTGGACAGGGGGAATACGGCCTTCCTGGACGGGATAGAAAAAGAGGCGCTGGAGAATCAGATTCCAATCGTGCGCAAGTCCACGCAGAGCCTGCTGAAGTTTCTGCTGGCGGCCAGGCAGCCGCGGCAGATTCTGGAGGTGGGGACCGCGGTGGGCTTTTCCGCGCTGTTGATGTGCGAATACGGCCCGGAGGGCTGCCATGTGACCACCATAGAGAAATACGGAAAGCGGATTCCCGTGGCCAGGGAGAACTTCCGGCGGGCCGGGCGGGAGAATCAGATCGCCCTGTTGGAGGGGGATGCGGCGGATATCCTGCCGGAGCTGACGGGAAGCTTCGACATGATCTTCATGGATGCGGCCAAGGGGCAGTATATCCGCTTCCTGCCGGACAGCCTGCGGCTGCTGGCGCCGGGGGGATTCCTGGTGTCGGACAATGTGCTGCAGGACGGGGACGTGACAGAGTCCCGCTTTGCGGTGGACAGGCGCAACCGCACCATCCATGCCAGGATGCGGGAGTACCTGTACGAGCTGAAGCACCATCCCCTGCTGGAGACCGTGGTGCTGCCGGTGGGGGACGGGGTGACATTGAGTGTCAAGCGTGAAAAAGAAAAGGAAGGGGCAGGATTATGGCGGGGAGAAGGAAACCGGAGCTTTTGATACCGGCGGGGAGCCTGGAGGTGCTGAGGACCGCGGTGATATTCGGGGCGGATGCCGTGTACATCGGCGGCGAGGCCTTCGGGCTGCGGGCCAAGGCGAAGAACTTCTCCCCGGAGGAGATGGCGGAGGGTATCGCCTTCGCCCATGCAAGGGGCGTGAAGGTGTATGTCACGGCCAATATCCTGGCCCACAATGACGACCTGGAGGGGGCGGCGGCCTATTTTCAGGAGCTGCGGGACATGGAGCCTGAGCGGTGCGACGGGCTGATTATATCCGACCCCGGGATGTTCGCCGTCGCCCGGGAGGTATGGCCGGAGGCGGAGATTCACATCTCCACCCAGGCCAACAACACCAACTACCGCACCTATCGGTTCTGGTGGGAGCTGGGGGCCAGGCGGGTGGTGTCCGCCAGGGAGCTGAGCCTGGCGGAGATACGGGCCATCCGGGAGCGGATCCCGGAGGAGATGGAGATAGAGAGCTTCGTCCAGGGCTCCATGTGCATCTCCTATTCCGGGCGCTGCCTCTTGAGCAATTACTTTACGGGGAGGGATGCCAACCAGGGCTCCTGCACCCATCCCTGCCGCTGGAAGTACGCGGTGGTGGAGGAGACCAGGCCCGGAGAGTACCTTCCGGTGTACGAGAACGAGCGGGGCACATATATATTCAATTCCAAAGATTTGTGCATGATAGAACATATACCGGAGCTGGTGGAGGCGGGGATAGACAGCTTCAAGGTGGAGGGGCGCATGAAGACGGCGCTGTACATTGCCACGGTGGCCCGGACCTACCGCAGGGCCATAGACGATTATTTCGTCTCCGGAGAGCGGTATCGGGCAAATCTGGACTGGTACAGGGCGGAGATCTCCAAGTGCACCTACCGTCAGTTCACCACGGGCTTCTACTTCGGCAGACCTGCCGGGGAGGCCCAGATTTATGACAACAGCACTTATGTGAACGAATATATCTATCTGGGGAACATCCGGGAGGTGGCTGCGGGCGATGCGCTGCCATGGATGCAGGGGATGGAAGACGGAGGCGTCTTCTCCCTGGCCCGGCTGGAGCAGCGCAATAAATTTTCCGTGGGAGAGGCCATTGAGATCATGAAGCCGGACGGGAGGAACGTGCCGGCGACCGTGGAGGCCATGTACAACGGGGAGGGGGAGGCGGTGGAGAGCTGCCCCCATGCCAGGGAGATTATATGGGTGAGGCTTTCCGAGATGCCCGCGCCCTGGGATCTGCTGCGGCGGGAGAACCGCGCGGAGGCGTAGGCAGAGGTGCCTGCCCGCCACCCTTCCCGGGTTCTCTTTGGGCGGTTATTCTCCCTTTTCGTTTTCCTTTCGCGGCTCCGGCTTGCGCTTTCCTTCGGTGTATTCGATGCATTCAACTACTTTGTCATTGTCGAATCCCCGGGCCCTCAGCCGGTCGATTAGGTTCAGGGTTTCTTTTGCTGCCATGGCCTCCATGTATGCCCCTTCCTCCCTTCCGGGTGATTAGCTCTTACTTTTGCAATTTCTAGCAATTTCTTTAGCAGCCCGCACCTCTTCCATATTTTGCGGCCCAAGCCTTGTGCATTCCGCCAGGACTGGAAAGCCGGGAGACCTTGAGGCTCTATGCAACCTGCTCTGCCTTTGACAGGAGAGAACTCCTTTTTTGGAAGAAAGCGAGAAATGGCATTTGGGGTATTGCATTTTGGGGGAAATTAGGGTATTTTATAGAAAACGAAACGTTGGCGCGGCTGTATGCCACCATTTCTGCACATCGGCATTCAATGAACGAGGAGGTTCCATGGTAAGGTGTTACTTTGGGACTTTTTTTATGTGGCGGATTCCCGGGATGCGGCCGATGGAGGACAGGGAGAGAAGGGAGAAGGAAAATGTGTGAAGTAGTGAAGGTAGAAGAGATTTTCGCCAGCAAGGTATTCACCTTTGGCAAGATGAAGGAAAGGCTGCCCAAGAGCGTCTATAAAGAAGTCAGGAAAATCATGGATCAGGGGGGCGAGCTGTCCCTGGCGGCCGCGGACGTGGTGGCCAAGGCCATGAAGGACTGGGCCGTGGAGAACGGCGCCACTCATTACACCCACTGGTTCCAGCCCCTCACCGGCATCACGGCGGAGAAGCACGACGCTTTCGTGACGCACCCGGACGAGGACGGCAAGATGATCATGGAGTTCTCCGGCAAGGAGCTGATCAAGGGCGAGCCTGACGCGTCTTCCTTCCCCTCCGGAGGCCTGCGGGCCACGTTCGAGGCCAGGGGTTACACGGCCTGGGACATCACTTCCCCGGCGTTCCTGAAGGAGGATGCCACGGGAGTCATCCTCTGTATCCCCACGGCATTCTGCTCCTACACCGGGGAGGCCCTGGACAAGAAGACCCCCCTGCTGCGCTCCATGGAGGCAATCAGCCAGCAGGCGCTGCGCATCGTGCGGCTCTTTGGCAACGAAGGGGCCACGAAGGTAGTGGCCAGCGTAGGGCCGGAGCAGGAGTACTTCCTCGTGGACAGAGAAAAGTATCTTCAGCGGGAGGATCTGATCTTCGCCGGGCGCACCCTGTTCGGCGCTCCCGCGCCCAAGGGCCAGGAGCTGGAGGACCATTACTTCGGCACCATCCGCGAGCGGGTGGGCGCTTATATGAAGGATCTGAACGTGGAGCTGTGGAAGCTGGGGGTGACGGCCAGAACCCAGCACAACGAGGTGGCCCCGGCCCAGCATGAGCTGGCTCCTGTCTATGAGTCGGCCAACATCGCGGTTGACCACAACCAGCTCGTCATGGAAACCATGAAGAAGGTGGCCGGCCGCCATGGCCTGACCTGTCTGCTCCACGAGAAGCCTTTCGACGGGGTGAACGGCTCCGGCAAGCACAACAACTGGTCCCTGGGCACGGACAATGGGGTGAACATGCTGGATCCCGGCGAGACCCCCAACGAGAATATCCAGTTCCTTCTGGTGCTGGCCTGCATCATCAAGGCCGTGGACACCCATGCGGATCTCCTGCGCCAGAGCGCGGCGGACGTGGGCAACGACCACAGGCTGGGGGCGAACGAGGCCCCTCCCGCCATCATCTCCATCTTCCTGGGGGAGCAGCTGGAGGATGTGGTGAAGCAATTGGTGGAGACTGGCGAGGCGGCCCATTGCCTGGAGGGCGGCAAGCTGGAGACCGGCGTGTCCACGCTGCCCGACCTGGAGAAGGATGCCACGGACAGGAACAGGACATCGCCCTTTGCCTTCACGGGGAACAAGTTCGAGTTCCGCATGGTAGGCAGTGCGGATTCCATCGCCAGTCCCAACACCACCCTGAATGCCATCGTGGCGGAGGCTTTCTGTGAGGCGGCCGACAGGCTGGAGAAGGCGGAGGACTTCGATCTGGCGGTGCATGACCTGATCAAGGAGTACATGGGGGCCCATCAGCGGATTATCTTCAATGGGGACGGCTATTCCGAGGACTGGGTGGCGGAAGCGGCCAAGCGGGGCCTGCCCAACATCAAATCCATGGTGGAGGCGGCCTGTACCCTGACCACGGACAAGGCGGTGAAGCTCTTCGAGAAGTTCGGCATCTTCACGAAGGTGGAGCTGGAGTCCAGGGAGGAGATCATCTACGAGACCTATGCCAAGACCATCAACATCGAGGCCAATACCATGATAGACATGGCCGGCAAGAAATACATCCCTGCCGTGGTGAAGTATACCAGGCAGCTTGCGGACGCGGTGGTGGCCGTCAGGGAAGCCGGGGCGGAGCCTGTGGTGCAGGCAAGGCTTCTGGGCGAGGTGAATGGGAAGCTGACGGCGGCCCAGGAAGCGCTGGGTAGGCTGAGCCGGGCCATGGCCCAGGCTGCGGCTATGAAGGATGCCAAAGAGCAGGCGTTCTTCTGCAAGGATGTGGTCAGGACCGCCATGGAGGAGCTGCGGGCTCCCATCGACGCGTTGGAGATGATCGTGGACAAGGACGTGTGGCCGGTGCCTTCCTATGGGGAGCTGACGTTTGAGGTGTAAGAGGGCAGGACAAGAACGGAGGGGCTGCGGGCGACAGGAGCTGCGCGGTTCCTCCTTTTTTGGAGGGAAGAGGGAGGTGGGGAAATAAAAAAATAGTAAAATAGAAAAATAGAAAAATTTGAAAAAATTTGAATTAGGGTATTGCAAATTGGAAATACTTCGTGTATAATATTTCAAGTAACAGGACATAGGGCTATCGCCAAACGGTAAGGCAACGGACTCTGACTCCGTCATTTCAAGGT
>NZ_CAPDXS010000008.1:0-55360 GCF_948601915.1 uncultured Acetatifactor sp.
ATGTAAGCTTCTTTGTCTATCCCGGCGGAGGAGATGATGTGACTGCGGAAGAGAGGGCAGAGATAGAAAGAAGAAGCAGTCAGGTAAACCAGGAGATAGACGCTCGTTTCGAGGTGTACGATTCTCTGGAATTCCCGGCAGTAGATGGTGAAGACTGGTGCACAGATATTTACTGGTTGAGATATTGGAATGGGTATCGCGGGTACAACGATGTACCGGACTATCCGCCGTTCCATGCCTCCGTAGAAGAGGTCAGGCAGAGTCTGTCTGCCCCATAGGACACCCGCCGCCATCCGGCTGTAACCAATGCCGGCAAAACCCTGTCCCGAAAGCGGTGTGCCGCCCCGGGACTGCCGCCAGGCCGGACATCTCCCCCGCAATCCGGAAAGATACCTGTGAGAGCGGCCGGAACTACTACATTATTGTAGTCGCGCGCTCGGACTCCCGTGTGATTCTGGAGAGCATCTTCTCCGCGGGCATCGGCGAGCTGTTCAACACCCGGGTAGCCGGAAATGTCATGGACGACAACCATCTGGGCATCGTGGAGTACGCAGCGGACCATCTGGGCCGCCACAAAGCTGCCCTTGCCGGATATGGTCTCTATGAAGCCGTCCTGGGGCCAGATTCTCGTAGGCCCGCTGGACGGTGATAACGCTGATGTGCAGGTCTTTCGCCAGGGCCCTCATGGACGGCAGCGCCTCGCCGGCAGATAAGGTTCCGTTCATGATCAGGCTCTTGACCTGCACACAAATCTGTTCGCAGATGGGCTTATCGCTGCTGTTGCTTATTATGATTTCCATGCATTCCCCCTCGATTGTGCTTTGTGTTATATACGCACTGGTTCGATAAATACAGCATATAATTTTGGTTTTGCTGCCAATATAAAAATTCGTTTTTTATCCCGGCTTAACATATTATCAATTTCTTCTTAGGAGATAGTTAGGAAATCCCGGCGGCGAAAGGAATTATAATACTGTCAGGCAGCAGTGCGGAAAAGGCTGCCGGAAAGAGGTATGGGATATGAGACATGTAAGGAGCATTGCGGTGTCTTTAAGCCTGGCGGTATTGGTAGGCGCGCTGGGCGGATGCGGAAAAAAGGAAACGAAAGATAATGGGGCAGAACAACAGCGTAAAGGCAGATGGGTGGAGACAAGGGAGGAGCTGCCGGAGGAGCTGGTTCCATGGAATCTAAGGCAGATGTTTTCCGCAGGAGGCGAGGTGCATCTGCTGGCGTCCAGGCAGGAAAACGGAAAAACCGTCTTCAGCGAATGGGCCGGACAGGGAGAGGTTTTTACCGATGTGACACAGGGGTGGCTGGCCTCGGTGGAGCTGCCCTGTGAGGAAGTCGTGGGCGTCACATTGACTCAGAGCGGAGACGGCACGCAGTATCTGGCCGCCAACTATGCCCTGCCAGAAGAGACTTCCTATAGGAGCTGCCTATGGAAGAGCGACGCCGGTCAGGCAAAGGACATCACGCCGGAGAAATGGACGGTACCGAACGAGGAATGGTGCATGTACGAGAGCCTCCGGGGAATCGCGGCGCTGGAGGACGGTTCCCTGTTCGCCCTCACCTACACTTCCATGGACCTGCTGTCAGGGGAGGACGGAAATGTGCTGGAAAGCGAAGAAGTATCTGCGCAATATAATGATACGGTGGTATCCGACGGAGAGAATATCTATCTGTGCGCCACAGAGAATCCCGGCATGCAGATAGAAAAGCGCCAGGGCAGTCCAGGCGGCAGCGTGACCAAAATCGACTTTCCCACAGACAGCGCGTATGGAGCGAATATCTGTGCCACAGAGGAGGGCAGCCTAATCGTGGCAGGCACGGACGGCATTTTCCGCCGCCGGGCAGAAGCGGATGCCTGGGAGAAGCTGCTGGATGGCCCGGAGACGGATTTCGCCATGTCCGATTGCTGGTGCGCGGGACTGGCCGTTCAGGAAGACGGCAGCATCTACGCGCTGTTTCAGGAATCGGGAGGCGGCGCGAGGCTGAACCGCTATGCTTATGATCCGGAGGCGGTGGTCGAGATAGAGGAGGAGCTGCACCTGTACACTGTCTATGAGAGCCCTCTCCTGCAGCAGGCCGCCGTCATGTACCACAGGGAGCACCCCGAGGTGGCGATCACGATACAGTACGCCTATTCCGCCTACGACAGCGGGGAGGCTGATTACAATGCGGTCTACCAGGAGCTCAATACCCTGCTGATGGGGGAGGATGCGCCGGATATCCTGGTGCTGGATGGGCTGGACATGGATTCTTTCATGAAAAAAGGACTGCTGGCAGACATCGGGGAGGCTGTAGGCCCCATGGAGGAGCGGGGAGAGCTGCTGTCCGGAATTACGGGGAATTATATTCAGGAAGACGGCAAGCGCTATATCGTGCCCCTGCAGTTCGGCTTCAACATGGCCTTGGGGAGGGACTTGGAAGCGGAAAACATGGCATCCCTGGAGGCTTTGGCGGATTTCCTGTCCGGGACGGAGGAGAATTACCTGGGCCCTCAGACAGTCGGCGAGCTGGTGGATAAGTTCTATCCTTATTTCTGCGGGGATATCGTCAAAGGAAAGCAGCTGGACAGGGAAGCGCTGGGCGGCAAGCTGGAGTGCCTGAAAAAGATTGCGGAGAACTGCGGCATTGCGGAATCCAGAGGAAAGGGGGAGCGGGCCTACAGCATGTGGGATCTGGCTTCTGGGGCAAAGCTTGCGTTCAGCGAAGCGACCGGATTCAAGAACTGCATGTTCCCTGTAGCAATCGTGGATTATATCCAGGGAAGCTTTGCCGCCTATGAGAACAGCTTCCTGCCGCTCCTGCAGACAGGGATATGCGCCAAGAGCCGGTATCAGGACACTGCGATGGATTTCCTGCGCCTGGCCCTGTCCGAGAGCGTGCAGGATACAGACCATTATCTGGGCTTCCCGGTGAATCTGGCCTCTCTGGAGAAGCAGGCCCATGAGGACCGCTCGGAATCGGAGGCCTTCACATCCATAGAGGCGGAGGGCGGCGAGGTGGAATTCGCCATCAGGCAGTATTCCGACGAGACGGCGGAGGCTCTGCTTGCCATATGCAAATCCCTGGATCGGCCGGCGGTGGAGGACGCGAAGATACGGGAGGTATTGATCGAGGCGCTGGGGGCATATCTGGAGGGCGCGCAGACCAATGAAGCCACTGTCCAGAGGATAGAGGACGGGCTGAAGATGTATCTGGCGGAGTGATGCCGTCCTCGGCAATGGACTTTTCCGGGCCTGCCGGGCAGCGCGCATGTGGTCATTGTTTACAGATTGTAGATGTCTCAGCGAAGCGCTTTCGCGCGCATTTTGCACGAAAATCACGAGACAGCAAGCGCATATGCATCGCCCGCCGTGAGATTTGAGGAACAGGTATTGACAGAAGAGGGAAAAATGTGTTATAGTCCCAGATGCAAATGAGTCGCATTTGCATCTGGGACTTTGTGGTGTGAAGGCAAAGCCCGGACGAATCATGCAGTATTCGGAAAAGACTGACTTTGCCGAATGGCTGTCTTTGAACAGAAAGGATGTTTGCAATGCTGCATTTAATAGAGGACGCGCTCATGGACAGCGTGAAGCTGATTCCCTTTTTATTCCTGACCTATCTCGCGATGGAGTACCTGGAGCACAGGACGGGAGAACATGCCAGGAAGCTGATCCGGCGGCCGGGAGCCATGGAGGATACGGGCCATTCCCCGCGGAGGCATTTCGCCGCGGGCCTGGCCGCGCCCATTGTGGGCGGGCTGCTGGGGGCCCTGCCCCAGTGCGGCTTCTCCGCGGCGGCATCGAACCTGTATGCCGGGCGGGTCATCACGCTGGGCACGCTGATGGCGGTGTACCTGTCCACATCGGACGAGATGCTGCCCATCCTGATTTCCCAGCGGGCCCCTATGGGCATGATTCTGAAGATCCTGGCAGACAAGGCCCTGGTGGGCATGGCGGCGGGGCTTGTCATTGACCTGCTTGGCCGCAACAGGGAGGGAAGACAAAAGCCCGACGGCATCCATGACATCTGCGAGCAGGAGCGCTGCCACTGCGAGAAAGGCATCCTGCGCTCCGCCCTGTCCCATACGGCGAAGATCGCGTTCTTCATCCTGGCGGTGAACCTGGGGCTGAATCTGATCCTGCACTTCCTGGGGGAGGACGCCCTGGGGACATTGATCCTGAACAGGCCTTTCGCGGGGCCTGTGCTGGCGGGGCTTGTGGGCCTGATACCCAACTGCGCCGGTTCCGTGGCGATCACCCAGCTGTACCTGTCGGGCTCCATGGGGCTGGGGGCCGCCATGGCAGGGCTGCTGGCTGGCTCCGGGGTAGGGGTGCTGGTGCTTTTCCGGGTGAACCGCGACAGGCGGGAGAACCTAAAGATACTGGGGCTGCTCTACGCGATCGGCGTGGCGGCGGGGATTGCCGTGGAGTGGATGGGAATCGCATGAGACCGGTTCGCTCTCTGGGGGCAGTGGCCCGGGTGCTGGGTTGCTTATAGCCCGCAAAGGACAGGGACAGACGAAGGCTCCGGCAATGGCCCATGCATTGCGGAAGGACAGGAGAAGACAGCCATGAACAGGAAACTGAAGATGCCCGCCCAGGATCTGCCCTACGGGGACTGCGGAAAAGAAATTTCCTATCCCCAGGGACTGAAATGGACGAGGCAGAGGAAAAGTGTATACAGAGTGCTCTGGGAGACGGCGGAGCCCCTCAGCGCCATACAGATTTATCAGCGGATAACGGTCGGTGAGGACAGCGGAGGGGGAGCCGGATATGCCGTTTCCACGGTCTACCGCATCCTGGCGGCCTTCGAGGAGATGGGACTGGTGGAGAAGAGCGCCTGGATGGAAGACGGGTCTGTAGTATACAGCCTGAACCGCGGAGGCCATACCCACTACGCGGTCTGCCTGAACTGCCATACCCGGATTCCCCTGCGGCACTGTCCGTTCAGCCATATCCATCTGGAGGAAGGGATGGAGGGCTTCGCGGTGACGGGCCATAAGCTGGAACTGTACGGATACTGCAGGGACTGTCTGGAAAATGAAAGGCAGCAGGTGGAATAGAAACCTGCTGCCGGTGGGACCATTCCGCAGATACCGGAAAGAGGGCGTATCCTCCGCCGGATCCTGAAAACCGAGAGGCTTACGGACGAAGCCCCATGCCGCCCTCCAGGGTAAGGGTCTCGCCCGTGAGGTACTTGAAGTCCGGGGAGGCAAGCTGGACGCAGACCCGGCCGATCTCCAGCTCGGAATCGCCGTAATGTCCCGCGGGAGGCATCTTCACATTCGCCTTGAAGGCATCCGGATAAGCCTTCTCGAAGTTCTCGAGCTGGGCCGTCCAGGCCAGAGGGCAGATGATGTTCACATTGATGCTGTCCTTGGCCCACTCTGTGGCCGCCACACGGGTCAGGCCCCGGATGCCCTCCTTTGCCGCAGCGTAGGCGCACTGCCCGAAATTGCCGAAGAGCCCCGCGCCGGAGGCGAAATTGATGACGCTGCCCTTGGTCTCGGCCAGGTGGGGATAGCATGCCTTCATGTAATAGAACGCCGCGTAGAGCCCGGAATAGAGGGCCAGATTGAACTGGTCCGTGGTGTGCTCCGCCAGCGGCACGCCGGAAGCGGAAGCCTGGGCATTGTTGATCAGCACGTCGATCCTGCCGAACTTCTCCATGGTCTGCTTCACCACTTCCCCCACCACGGCCTCATTGTCCGCGCCCGCGTTCACGTCCGCCTGCACAGTCAGAACCTGGATGCCATACAGCCGCTCCAGCTCCTCCTTTGCGTCCTCCAGCTTCTTCACATTGCGGCCTGTGATGACCAGGTTCGCGCCTTCCTTGGCGTATGCGGTGGCGATGCCGTAGCCGATGGAGCCGCAGCGCCCGTCGCTCAATACCGCCCGGCCCGCGCCTGTGATGATTGCCGTCTTACCAGTCAGAAAACCCATGATTGTTACCTCCTTTAGATGAAAAATAGATTGAATTCGCGCAAAAACCACTGCCTTTTCCCGGGGCTAAATGTCCAACAGATCCGCAATCGCGGAGAAGCCGATCAGCAGATCGTCATAGATGCCTACCTTGATCGTGGAATCGAAGCTGTACGCCACATTGATAAGGTCTTCCTCGAAATAGTTGAGAGTTACCATCCGGCGTTTTGGATCCACGATCCAGTATTCACGGACGCCGTAACTTTTGTAGTAGAATGCCTTCCGGATATAATCGTCTGACGGATTGCCGGGGGAGACGATTTCGATGATGAAATCAGGCGCGCCATTGCAGCGCTTTCCGTCCAGTTTATCCTTGTCGCAGATGACCATGATGTCAGGCTGCACAATGGTAAGAGGCTTGTCGGACAGCTTTACATCGAAGGGGGCGGCGAATACCTGGCAGGGGCCCTTTTTGCTTTTGATGTAGTTGTAGAGGATATTCGACAGCTCCATGGACAGCGCCTGATGAATCTGTGAGGGGCTGGCCATATCATAGACGACACCGTCAAAGACTTCTACCCGCCTGTCCTCCGGCAGAGCCTCATATTGTTCCAGAGTAATGCATTCCGACTGTAATTGTAATGCTGGCGACATAGTGTTCCTTCCTTTCCGGATGCCAGGGAATGGCCCAACGCTTAGTGGTAGTATAGCATATACGAAATGTGATGGCAATGACGATTGCGCTGGATTTTCCTCTTGGCAGGCCGGAAGTAAGACAGGACCAGTATATTGAGCCGCGGTTAATTTCTGTGAGCAATATTTAACATCTGTTCAGTTGCAGTCCCGCTGTCCGTCTGATAGGATAAAAGACAGCAGAGGCCCATGCGAATCCGAATCATGTAAAGGAGATTGTCATATGGAGATAGGACAGGTCATACGGAAATACAGGAAAGAGAAGGACATGACCCAGGAGGAGATGGCCAGGCGCCTGGGCGTCACGGCTCCCGCAGTGAACAAATGGGAGAGCGGCGCGTCGGCCCCGGACATCGCCCTGCTGGCCCCCATCGCCAGGATGCTTGGCATTACCACGGACACATTGCTGTGCTTCAGGGAGGCGCTTACGGAGGAGGAGATCCGCCGGTTCGTGCAGGAGGCGGGCGAGAAGTTGCGGAAGGAGGACTATGATGATGTCTTCAACTGGGCGAAATCCGTGCTGGAGCAGTATCCAAACTGCGACAGCCTGATCTGGCAGATGGCGCTGCTGCTGGACGTGCCCCGCAGGGTGGGAGAAATCCCGGAGGAGGCGGCAGAGCAGTATGACGCCTATATCAGCTCCTGCTATGCCCGGGCCCTGGAGAGCGGGGACGAGGGCATCAGGCTCCATGGCGCGGCAGGGCTGTTCGGATTCTATTTCTGGCGGGAAGAATACGACAGGGCGGAAGGCTATCTCGCGTACTATTCCGAGGAGGATCCGGAGCGGAAGAGGCGGCAGGGCGATATCTACAGCAGGACGGGGCGGGTCCGGGAGGCTTATAAGCTGTACGAGGAGCTTGTGTTCTCAGGATACCATAAGCTGCAGACGGCTCTGCAGAGCATCAGCCAGTTGGCAAAGCAGGAGAAGGACATGGAGACGGCCCGCTTCATTGTGGAGAAGCAGACAGGCCTGGCCCGGCTGATGGAGATAGGCCAGTACCAGGAGGCCACCATGGAGATGGACCTGGCCATGGCGGAGAAGGATCCGGAGGCCACCATGCGGATTGCGGGAAAGCTCCTGTCATGCATAGAAGACATAACCAGCTACAGCCGGTCTCGGCTTTATGGGCATATGGAGTTCAAGGAGCTGTCGGAGGAGTTCTGTGGGCAGATGCGGGAGACCCTGATAAAGGCGCTGCGGGAGGAGGAGAACTTCGGGTACATGAAAGGGGAGGCACGCTGGCAGGAGCTGTTGGAAAGCTGCGGGGAGGTTCCGTGGGGCCAGGGAGGTAGTGGGGCCCACTTCTCTAATAACCGCTAGGAAGCGCCGAGCTGCGCAGACTGGAATGGCCTGCACGAAACGGACACTATCCGCTTTGTGCAGGCATTCCGGTAGCTGCGGGCATGGCTATGAGGATCCCAAGGAGTTTAGAGTGGCATGGCTATGGGGGACCCCAGGGTTTTGGCATGGCATGGTTTTAAGTGACCCAAGGGTTTGGTGGGACATGGCTATGAGGGACCCAAGGAGTTTAGAGTGGCATGGCTTTAAGGGCCCCCGAGGTTTGGCGGGGCATGGCTATGAGGGGCCCAAGGGCTGCGGGGCATGGCTTTAAGTGTCTCAAGGGTTTGGCGGAGCATGGACAAGAGAGGCTCGTGGCGTAGTGCGGCCCATGGGCGTGGCGCATGTATTCCGGCAGCGCCGGATGGCTTGCCAGGCGCTGAAAAAGCCGGTTCTTAAGGACAGTTTTTTCAGCATCGGTATCATGCTGAAATTATATTACATAGCTGTCGCCGTCTGCCGGATACGCCATGGGGAAAGGCAGCGTGCTTTCCGCCTGCTTCAGGATATCATACTTATCAAGGGGCCATACATGCACCGGCAGCACCTTCTCCGCCTTGCAGCTTAGCAGACGTTCTGCCAGCCGCTCCGCCGGGAAATGGGCGCACTCCACCACGAAAGCGTCCACTGGCTCCTCCTCCAGGAATGCCGGATAATCTATCGTCTCTCCGTTCAGGTCCCCGGAGATGTACACCCTCTTGCCGCCGCTTTCCAGGAGATACCCGTATGCGGGGCGGCCCTGGGCCCGCAGATGCCCGGTGGGGAAGGCGGTCACTTTCATCTCCCCGTCCTGATACACCTCCCCCTCCTTCATGAGCCGCAGGCGTACACGATCATTGGGGAAAAGGGCAGGATCCCCCAGGGTGGCCTCCAGAAAGGCAGTCGCCGCGTCGATGCCCTTCTGCTCCGGCAGGAACACGTCAAAGCGCATATCCGTATAGTACCAGCAGGCGATGCCAATCAGCCCGAAGAGACAGTCCACATGGTCGCCGTGCATGTGGGTGATGAACACCGCCCTGATTTTGTTGATGTCCACGTTCTGCCGCAGCAGACAGTCGAACACCGGGGCTCCCGCGTCGATGATGTAGCCGCCGTTCTCCGTCTGGGCAAGGATGCTCTGGCAATACCGGTCCGCCGCCGGGA
This sequence comes from uncultured Acetatifactor sp., assembly GCF_948601915.1. Lineage (NCBI taxonomy): Bacteria > Bacillati > Bacillota > Clostridia > Lachnospirales > Lachnospiraceae > Acetatifactor > uncultured Acetatifactor sp. Next base: position 9,089 of record NZ_CAPDXS010000008.1, read on the forward strand.
CGCCGTGGCTGGTTCCTAAAAAGGTGAGTTTCATATGTGATTTCCTCCTGTCCGGGCAGGCCATGGGCGCAACTTTCCGATGCAGCCATATTGTGCCTCCGATGATTTTGTAGTAATATTGTAACAGGCCGTTCACGCGGCAGCAAGTCAAAAAATGAATGGATTGCTTGGAAAGGATGGTTTTGCCGTGGTTCTTTATCATGCCAGCAAACAGAGGGTTGAATTTCCTGAGATACGGAAAACAAGATATAAATTATCGGCGCTGAACTGCCTGACTTATGAAAGGAGTGAAATCCTGTATGACCGAAAAAGAAAGAAATGATTATTTTTATGTGTGTTCATTGATTGAGTATATCGCGCGGGAGACGAAGAACAGGCGGGGGATCATCGCTGGAATATTGGGGAAAAGCGGTGTGGAGAAGCTTCTTTATGATGCGGAGGTAAATCATTGCCTTTCCTTTGAGCAGGTAAGCGATGAGGTGATAGAACAGTATGGAATCTCCAACGGAGACTTCGATACGATTACAGAATGCAAATATGTAGTCCCCAGTTTTCAGGATATCGGGAAGCTGTACAGCATAATGATTGAAGACTGCGCGGAGCCCGGCGGAGAGGTGGCCGAGCTCATGAAGATTTTTTCGTCCTTCATCAGCGATGAGATATCCGATTTCCAGACAGATGTCTATTATCAGAATCCGAATTATCTGGAATGCTGTTATAGAGAGGGGCATCTGCTGGATTAAACAGAGGCAGGGGGGCGGATATGAGCAGGAGCTTCAAAAAGACACCGATTTATAAGGACGGGGGCTATCAATCAGATGGAAAGAGGATTGCCAACAGGAAAGTCCGCCGCGCCCCAAATGACACATTTTCCACCGGCAAGCGCAAATTGTATAAAAAGATATACGAGACCTGGGACATCAACGACTATGTAATCCGGTGGACGCGAAGGGACGCGGAGAAAATCGGGAGGCGGAAGGAGTGGGAAAGGTAAGCCTTTTCAATGATTTCGCGCATGCGGTTTTGGCTCTCGCTTTCCCTAATTCTATCGCAGTAAAATTTCTCTGATTTCTTTGATCCGCTCACTGGAAGGATTGGTCCTCAGGAGATTGGCAAGTCTCTCGATCATTTCAATATCTGACAGAGAAGCGTCATTGGGGCTGGCATTGATCGTGTGATAAGACAGAAATTTGCCGCTGATGACCTTTTTCTGCATTATCTCGGATTTCAGCAATTCATCTGCGAACAGCCTCAAAGTGCGTCCGGCCTGCAGGACATCGATGGGATTTGCGGAACCCCAGCGTATTTCCATGACATAATCGTTCGGATACGTAATATTGTGTATAACCTTATAGTTGGAGCTGCTTTGGCTACGCTCATTGAATTTGACCCTGCAGTCCTCAATCAGTTCTTTGTGCTCGCTGACGCTTTCTTTTGAGCGTACGAAATGTGCGCTTGTAATATATTCATTCATTGTCTGTCCCCTTTTGTTCTTTTCAGCATCCCGATAAGAGTAATATAAACTGTCCGCGGCCCGAAGTCAAGGGTATGATGAGGGGGGAAGTATTTGTTTTTTGGGGCTTGTATTTCTGCTTGGCATATGTTAAAGTATGATATAGATACTGGTTAAAGTATTAATAGATAAGCTCTATGCCGGTATGGTGGATGGTTAGTCTCACGGATTCAGGACTTGTTTTTTACGAAAGGAGAAAAAAGATGGAAGAAGAAAAGAAAGTGAGGTTTAGGTCTGGGCGCATAGTGGCTGCAGAACAGATGGAAAAGGGGCAGCATTCAAGGAATTTTTCTTTAAGTCTTTAAGACAGCGCTTGAATGGGAGCCGGGGAGACCGGGGCGATGAAGAACGAATGAGTAATGAGGAATGATGAAGCTTTGAAGAGCGGGGAAGACCGCGTGGGAGGATTTTTTATGACAAGCTTACAGGCGAAATCTAAGATGAAGAAATATCTGAAAGAGCACTTCATAAAGCATCAGGAAGATACTGATGATGGTGTAAGCCGATACACTATGCTATATGAAGGCTGCGACTGTTGCCCTGACAAGGTGCTGGAGGCATGTATCTGGTTTTACCAGGATCTCATGGAATGCCGTGTCTATTATAATAGAAACGGACAGCAGTGGTGCAGGGAAAGCAAGAACCGTGATGACCTGCTTAAACTGCTGAATTTTATTAACGCAAGACTCTGGGTTAGCATGGATGACGGGGAAGGCGGCGCTCTTTATAGCCTCAATTATCTTTATACTTCGCGGTTCTACATGACGGAGGATTTCGATATTGTCATGACTACCATGATTCCTTACGATTTTTATGAAGTGGCGCCATTGGAGACCGAAGACTATGTCACTGGCGCCTGTCCGGATGTGCTCGAAATGCTGAGTGCCCACATCTTCTGTGTGCTTCTCGGAGAAATGAGCGCGGAACAGGCCATAATGAGGGTGAAGACGGAGATTCTCGGCGAAAGAGAATATGTGTGAAAGGAAGGAGAGACGGATTATGGCATACCGAAATATTAAAAAACTGATGCAGGACTGTGCAAGCCCATCCACCTATAACTTTGAACTGGAATGTGACTACGAAGATTACAAGGCCTTGCCGTTATTTGAAAGGTATCTTGTATATAAGTCCACAGCCCTGGGTGACCATATATTGAAGGAGGCGGAAAAGAGCGGACTTGACGAGAGATGGGCGGAGGGCTGCTACCATGAGGCGGCGAATTTTTGCGTGGACAGTTACCGGAAGTATGATCTTCCAGACTGCGATGGCTGGGGCGGCAGATGCAAATTGGCTATAGATCTGTATCAGCAGCTTTGGGGCTGGAAAGAGGGGGACAGTTCCCTTTATCGGGCAGTGGAACCAATCGTGTTGGGCGGGGATACATTTAATTCTGTACAGACGACGTTGAATCGATATATTCATAATATAGTAGAAAATGATTCGGAATATAAACAACACATAATGCCCGGCGGGAATGCGAGCATACGCTTCTGCATACAGTTGTACTGTCTGTATGGAAAAGGATTTATCGAACAGCTTGTGAAGAATGAGGAGCTCTCCCGTTTCGTGAATCTTACACATTCGATGGGAAATCTGGTGCTCATCCCGGGCGGTTATAACAGAAGACGCGGCATGGCAAAGGAGATACGGGATTACGCGGATTTGTCGCTCTTCAATTTGCTCCATGACTGTGACGGCAAAGCCAAATATTTCGGAGAAGATTCGAAGGAGAGGGAGAAGCGCTTTAATAGATATATCAACTTTTCATTTCTCTGGGATTATGTGGAAAAGAGCGCTGAAGGTATCTATGAAGTGCGCCCTATCCAAGAACTCGGATAGGGCGCATTATCCGAGATTTTCAATTAACCGAGAAAACTTTCAAAACCGCTGATAGGAAAGGCTTTCAAAGAAATTACCTCGGATAATTATTTCTCACAAGAGTAGCTGCCATCTCAATGATTATCCGAGATTAAGGCGTGATTGTCCAATTATCTCGGATAGGTGCAAATCATCCACAAGTTGATAACGGGTTTAATTATCCGAGATAATCGTTTTGAAATGCTGTATTTATCGGATTAAATCAATTTACATCGGATAAGTTTTTATCTCGGATAATGCGGCCTCTGTGCGATTCTCACAGGCTGAAAATGCAGACATGGGATTCCTTGGGCATATGGGATGATAAAAATGTCTTGCCGAAAAAAGAGGAATTGGAGGATCTGTGCAGAAACATAAACAGAGGAATTGCCCGGCGAGGAGTGTTTATGACAGCCATGCTGGAGATTTCCATGAAATTTCCTGATGTGTATGCACTTCTCATGCAGAAGGTGTTCCTGACAGAGCAGGTCTATGATGGATATGGGGAAGTGATTGCGGCAGTCAAAGAACAAATCCGCACCTGCTCCGCAGATATAAGCAGGGCAGCAGCGATTGTGGATAAATTGGAGGATACATGGAGATAAAAGACAAAGAAACCTGCTTCCCAAGGACATTCAATGAACAGATGGCATGGATAGGCGAGGAAGTAGAGCATATCGTCAAACATAATGCAACACGTCAGACAAAGCAGAGTATCCGGCAGCAGGGCAGAGAGGCATACGGCCAGAACGGCTATACCCACACCATAAAGCGCATGTTCGACATCATAAAAGCCGACCCGAAGAACAGGGCGCTTATGCGGGAGGTGGACAGGGCGGAACAGGAGCTGACCGCCTTTCTCTATGATGAACCAGGCGCTTTGCCGGAGGAAGAAATCTTAGCATACTGGAACAACTACATGTGGGCCTATACAGCGGAACAGGAGTCCTGCCATGAACATTATTTCATTATGAGAGGTTGCGATGGCTTTCACGACAGCGATGAATGGATCGGCATATATCAGGCCTGGCATCAGGCAAGGGACGCCTACGTCAAAGCAGCCGTACAGTTGGAAGAGGAGCATCGAAAAACTGCCGATGATTCCACGAGAGCGCATGAAAAAATCATGGTCCATATTTTCGACGAGGCCACAGGAAAATGGAGCCATGACGTTGACCCGGAGTTGATGTTCAAAAGAAATGTCCCTGCGGATACAGACAAGCATAAAGAGATCGAATGCCTCATCGACGCGCCGTATATGTTCCTGTGGATACTGGAGAACGTAAGAAAAGGCCTGTCCGGGTATTTCTATGACCATTCCCCGGATAACGGCAGAAGGAACGAAGCCAAGACCATCCCCGTGCGGTTTGAAATAGAGCATACCTATCAGGCATTCGATTTCCTTGAATGGTACTGGGGCGACTTCAACGCATGCCCTGACTGCCAGACCATGAAGGAAAAAGCAAAGCAATGGCAGGAAAGCTACGGCGCGGAGCTCACAAGGATCTCCCACGATACCCTGACATTCCGGTGCCCCAGCCTGTCGGCAGAACAGGCCGGGGAAATCATAGCACAGGCCGCCGGGCTCCATGCGGAGATTGTAGACTGCAGGCCGGAGGAGCTGGTGTCCTATATGATGAGAGAACGCACGTTCACGTTGTGGTGGGACTAGAGGGAGTCCAGATGGCAATTACATTTCAGGAAATAAGGTACGACTGTATGCGCGTATACGGAATCGGAATGGAGGCCGATTCCGAAGAAGTGCATAACCCCAGATATAAGGATTGGGACACAACCCGGGTAAAAAGGATGGTAATCGTCCTGTCCGGGGAACCCAGGCAGGACATCATGGATTGAACCCGTATAAGGAGGGACAAAGCCTGTGCAGACAGTGACATTCGTGATCGGAGCCACAGCCTCCGGCAAAACTTATTTCATCAATATGAATTATTCCGGAAGAGATGTCGATATTCTGAATATATACGATTACCAGCAGCGCGCATACCAGGAAGCCGGATTCGGCGATTCGATTCCCTTCGGAGCCCGGTTCCGCTGCCTTATGAGGGCCCAGGACATGCTGCTGGAGGATATCGTGGAAAGAATGTCGGTGGGCCGGGACGTGGTCGTGGAGCAGACCTTCTACAAAGCGAAACGGCGCATCACGTACATCGAAAGGATCAGACAGGCGGCGGAGGTCCGGATCGAGGTATATGTCATGCGCCCCGGCGATTCCCGTTGGAAGGCGAATCTGGAAAGCAGGGGGCTTAAGGGCAGCTATGAGGGGTACGGACGTGAAGCGGCGGAGCTGGAGTTCCCCAATCCCGCGGAAGGCTTCGACAGGATATATGAGGCCGTGGACGGAGCCGTAACGCTGCGGATGGATGCGCCCAGGCCTGAAATCCTGGAGAGGGCAAAAGAGGAGCTTGCCCGGGAGGCGGAAGGCATCCGGGAGGAGGACGAGGTTCGGCGCAGAAGAAAGGAACTGGTGGAAAGCATGTCCGTCAGACCATTCTGGCACTATTGTGAGGTCTGCGGCAGGAAGGAGTTCCTCACGGCCGGGGATGCCTATGACAGCGGCTGGGACTATCCGCCCCGGATGGGACATTTCGGCCTGCTTGGCCCCAGGACATGCGGCGACTGCGGGATAGACGGCACCTTGTGGTTCAAGATAAACGCGCCCGGCAGATTCCCGGTGGTATTGGAGGGGGAGCTGACACCGGAGGAGCTGGCCACGTGGAGGCGGATCAAGGCCGAGCCGGAGAGCCTACTTGCAGAGGAGCCGGAATGAATTTCCAGCGGCTATTGGCTATGGCATAGGATCGGAGAACCCTGACGCCTGTTGTCAGGAAAGCGCGGGATTGGCCGAAACAGAGAACAGGGCACAGGATTGGCCGAAACAAAACAGAATGGGAGGATATCCATGAATTACAGAACAGACAGATACGGAAACCGGATTTCCGCCTTGGGCTACGGCTGCATGCGGTTTTCCAGGACGGCAGGCAGGATCCACATGGAGAAGGCGGAGAAGGAGATCATGGCGGCCTACCGGGGCGGCGTGAACTATTTCGACACCGCCTATGTATACCCCGGCAGCGAGGCGACCCTGGGGGAGATTTTGGAGCGCAACCACATCCGCGGCCAGGTATCCATCGCCACCAAGCTGCCCCATTACCTCATCAAGTCCGCGGACAGCTGTGAGAAATATTTCAGGGAGCAGCTGAGCCGCCTGCGCACGGATTATGTGGACTACTACCTGATGCACATGCTGACGGACGTGAAGACCTGGGAGCGCCTGAAGGCCCTGGGCATCCTGGAATGGCTGGAGGAGAAGAAAAAAAGCGGCGCCATCCGCCAGATCGGCTTCTCCTACCACGGGAATTCCGACATGTTCTGCCAGCTGGTGGATGCCTACGACTGGGACTTCTGCCAGATCCAGTACAATTACATGGACGAGAACAGCCAGGCGGGCCGGAAAGGCCTGAAATACGCCAACCAGAAGGGCCTGCCGGTGATAATCATGGAGCCTCTGCGGGGCGGCAAGCTGGTGAACCGCCTGCCCGGAGAGGCGGAGGAGATTTTTGAACGGTATCCCGTGAAGCATACACCAGCCCAATGGGCGTTTCGGTGGCTCTGGAACCAGCCGGAGGTGACCTGCGTGCTGTCCGGCATGAATTCGGAAGAAATGGTGGCGGACAATCTGCGGACGGCCTCGGAGAGCCATGTGGGCGAGATGGGCCAGGCGGAGGAGGACATGCTGCGGAGCGTGGTGCGGGCCATAGACGCGAAGATGAAGGTGGGCTGCACGGGCTGCGGCTACTGCATGCCCTGCCCCAGGGGCGTGGACATCCCGGGCACCTTCGCGGCTTACAACAGATGCTATTCCGAGGGGAAGCGGGGGGCGTTCATGGAGTATTTCATGTGCACCGCTCTGCGGAAGGACTCCTCGGCGGCCTCCAATTGCATCGAATGCGGGAAATGCGAGGGGCACTGCCCCCAGCACATCGAGATCCGCCGGGAGCTGAAGAATGCCAGGAAGCAGCTGGAAGGGCCCGTCTACCGGATAGGCCGGAAGGCGGTGGAGCTGTTCAGGGCCTATTGAGGCTGTATAAATCCCCTGAAACCGGCAACACTCCTGCCAAAGGCAAAAGGCCGGACCGGAGCGCAGTACCTTCGGCCCCCACAGCGGCCTTGCAGCGGGAAAGGGGAAAGGGCGATGATATCATTCCTGGAGATGGTGCAGCGGTATCCGATCGGCGCGAAGGTGGATCTGCCGAAGCGGGAGGGAAAGGGAGGCCCGCAGGAAATCGTGGGCTATGAGTATTACAATGGGACGGGGTTCCTGGTCTTTGGAGACGAGGAGAGGGTGAGCGTGGATCAGCTTTCGGGGGAGCCGCGCCCAAAGCTTTATTAAATCTTAACATTTACACAATAGAAAAGTAAAAAACCCGGGCCTCCTGCTATTTTATAATCGAGACAGCAGGAGGTTTTCATGATGGGATATTACAGGACGATGGAAAGAGACGGGGCCGCCGGGAGAGTCAGAAGAGACGGGGCCGGCGGGGGGGCCGCCGGGAGAGCCAGGCAGCAAGGCCCCAGGCCGCAGAACAGGAGCCGCACGGCCATGCGCAGCGCAGCGGCCCAGAGGGAGATGCGCAGAAGGCGAAAGAGGAGGCGGCAGGCCCTGATATTTTTGAGGTTTTCGGTATGCCTGTTCCTGGTGTTCGGCATATTGGCGATGGTCAAGGGCGGGATCACCCTGGCGGCTTCCCTGGGCGAGGCGCTGGGAAGCAGGAGGGAGGAGGAGACCGGAAGCCCGATACTCCCGGAGGAGGATACGGGCGCCCTCTACGGGGACAGGTACGGAGAAAAGCTGGCGGAGCTTTTGGAGCTCAATGAGGAGGCGGCGGACTATGTGGAAAGCTATCCCCAGCGGGAAGCCTACAAAAGCCAGCCCATAGACCTGGCGCAGGAGATACAGGGCGGCAGCGTCCCCCTTCTGATGCAGTGGGACAAGCGCTGGGGCTACAATGCCTACGGCGGCAACATGATAGGCCTTGCGGGCTGCGGGCCGGTGTGCATGACCATGGCCTATCTGCATTTCACCGGGGATACCGCCATGACGCCCCGGGAGATGGCGGCCTTCGCGGACGACAACGGATATTATGAGGAGGACGCGGGGACGAAATGGAGCTTCTGGACAGAGGGCGCAGGGAAGCTTGGGCTTGTGGGGGAGGAGCTGCCCCTGGACGAAAACAGGATGAAACAGACGCTTGATGACAGGAAAATAATCATCTGCAGCATGGGCCCCGGGGACTTTACCACGGAGGGCCATTTCATCCTGATCCGGGGCTATGACGGGAACGGCTTCTACGTCAACGATCCGAACCGCAGGAGCAACAGCGAAAAGCAGTGGGAATTCGACGCCCTGCGGAGCCAGATCCGGAACCTCTGGGCATTGTCCGCCGCCCAGTGGTGAGGCCGCCAGGTGTCTTCGTTTCTATCCTGCGGGGAAATCCCCGGCAAAATCCTAAGAAATCCCCAGGCATTGTCCCCGATGGCAGGCGCGGTTTCGCCGGATTTGTGCTTTACTTCCCTTTTTTTCTCACGTATAATGAGGGTGTCTATATCGGAAAGGGAAGCCCGGATCGGGGGACCTGGAGCTCTGGATTCAGAGGAAAACAATGGGGAGGCGTTTCGGATGAGATATGAATTTTGGGCAGGTTCCTACGGAACAAAGGAAGAGGAGACGATTGCCAGATTTTCGCTGGATACGGAAACCGGGCAGATGGAGAAGATTTGCGGCTGCTCCGGGGCGGAGAATCCGTCGTGGATCTGCCTGAACTGGAGGAAGACAGTCCTGTATTCGGTGGAGGAGCTGTCGCCTCAGGGGCGGATTCTGGCATTCGGCGTGGGAGAGCAGGGGCTGGAGCCTCTGGCCAGCCTGTCCACGGGAGGGGCGGACCCCTGCCATATCTGCCTGGACGAGGGGGAGCGGTATCTGCTGGCGGCCAATTATACCAGCGGCTCCCTGGCGGTGTTCGGGCTGGACGGGGAGGGAATCCCTGTCCGGGAGACGGACTTCATCCGGCACAGCGGCAGAGGCAGGAACCCTGTAAGGCAGGAGGGGCCCCATGTCCATTTCTCCTGTGTGGCCGGGGAGCGGGCCTATGTAGTGGATCTGGGCACGGATCTGGTGTCCGTCTACGGCCTGGAGGGGGAGACGGGGCGGCTTTTGGAAACGGGAGAGGCCCTGAGGCTTCCGTCCGGGGCGGGCCCCAGGCATCTGGCGTTCCACCCCCACATCCCCGGGCTGCTCTATGTGGCCTGCGAGCTGGACAGCAGCGTGGCGCTGTTTCGGGAAAAGGACGGGGCGTACCTGCCGGAGGGGAGGGTATCGGCCCTGCCGGAAGGGTTTGCCGGAGAGAACACGGCGGCTGCCATCCGCCTTCGGAGAGACAGGCTCTTTGTCAGCAACCGGGGCCATGACAGCATAGCGGCCTTTTCCATGGGGGAGGACGGGGGCCTGCGCCTGTGCCAGACAATCCCCACAGGGGGAAGGACGCCCAGGGATTTCGCCTTCATGGGGGAATATATGGCGGTCGCCAACCAGGGCTCCGATGAGATCACGGTCCTGCGCATGGATCCGGAGACGGGGAAGCTGGAGCGGACAGGCATATCCGCGCCCATGTCCCGGCCTACCTGCATCTGCCCCGTGCCGCCGCAGTAGTATCCTGAGGGCGGGCGTTCTTTCCCGATGCGGGCTGCGGCCCGGCTCCCTTCACGGCGATAGAGGCGCCGCGCGGGGGAAAACGCCCCGAAGTGTGATGCCGATTTAGTCAAATGCCATAACTTGGTTCTCATACACCCTTGTAACAAAGGGGGGGATATGATATAATGATAATGCGCTGCGGCGCAGGGAATCATGAATTATGAATTATGAATCATGAATCATAGAAGCAAGTGGGCGACAATATCAAGGCAGGAAGCGGCCAGATGGGGAGGAACGAGTATGAATCTGGTGATTACCATGAGTCGGAGGTTTGGAACCGGTGCCAGCGAGATTGCGGCGGAGCTGTCCGGAAAGCTGGACATTCCGGTGTATGACAAGGCGTACATAGAGCATGAGCTGGAAGGCCACAGCTATGCGGACGAGGCAGAGCTGATCAGGGAGCTGGCCTCCCACCCCTGCATCATTTTAGGGCGTTGCGCCTCGGAGATTCTCCGGGACCAGGGGAATGTGTTCAATGTCTATGTCTGCGCCGACAAGGAAGACCGCATCCATCGGGTCATGGAGCAGAAATCCCTGCCCTACGAGGAGGCGAAGGCCATGCTGGAGGAGAACGACAAGGCCCGCAGCGAATACTACTACAGGCACGCCGGAAAGGTCTGGGGAGACGTGAACAATTACCACATGATCCTGGACACCTCCCAGTTCGGCATCCAGAACTGCGCGGGCATCATGCTGAAATATTTTGAGCGGATTGAAGTCATATAAAGGGACGGGTATTGAAAATTCTTTTCAGGGAAAGCGGGTGGTCATATGCCAAATGGTCTCGAAATTATGAAAGCAGCCATTGATGATTTTAAAAAGATTCAGGACTATATGATCCTGGCCAGGGAAGAGAACGCGGAAAGGACATACGCAAAGCTGAAGGACGAATATCTTTCCTTAAAAGCGATTCTGACAGTGGCAGGTGTCAACCTTACGGATATTGATAAAATGAAAGAATGATTCCACCCGGAATCGGACAGAACTGTGCGGATGCACCCTTAGGACCTTCGGATACGGTCTTAGGGGTGTTTCTTTATGCCGCGGCCGGTCTGGAATCGGTCTGGAATCGTGAAAAAAACTCTTTACAGCGGGCCGCATTCGGATTACAATAGAACACTTGTAGGGAGGTGTGCCATGTTTTTGCTGTATTTTCTGCTGTGGATCGTCTTCAACGGCCGGATCACTTTGGAGATATGCCTGTTCGGCCTGGCGATTGCCGGGGCGCTGCTTGCCTTTTCCTGCAGGTTCGTGGATTACAGCCTGGCCAGGGAGCGCAGGGTGTACAGGAACGGCTTCCTGTTCCTCAGATACTGCGGCCTGCTGGTCACGGAGATCGTCAGGGCCAATGTGAGCGCGATCCGCATGATACTGACCCAGAGGGAAGAGATAGAGCCTGTGCTGGTGAGCTTCGAAACCGACTTAAAGTCCCAGGTGGGGAAGGCCATGCTGGCCAATGCCATCACCCTGACCCCGGGGACCATCACTGTGACCCTGGAGGGCTCCGAGTACACGGTGCACTGCCTGGACGAGTCCATGGCGGAGGGCCTGCAGGAGGGCGGTTTCGCGGCATATATCCGGAAATTTGAGGAAACCATATAATTGCGCGGCCGACCGGCTTTGGGTATGGCAGCGCTTTAGAGGAGAAGGACAGGATGGGAAGAGGGATCGAGGGCCTGGAGAGGGCTTATGAGGTGTTTTTCACAGGGGCGCTGATCGTGCTGGCGGTGCTGGTGGTGCTGTGCCTGGTGCGGGCCATCATCGGGCCCAGGGTGGCGGACAGGATCGTGTCGGTGAACATGACGGGCACCATGGTCATCGTGATGATCGCCATCCTGGCGCTGATGCTGGAGGAGGGGTATCTGGCGGATATCTGCCTGATTTACGCCATGATCAGCTTTCTGGCGGTGATCGTGCTGGTGAAGGTGTATATGGGCGTGTACCTGGAGGGGAAGCGGGAGAGGAAAGATGACGATGCTGACGTAATAGGAGGGGCGGCTGCCCGGGAGGGCCCAAAGGACGAGCCGTGAACGGGGCCGATTAAGGCAGCGTCGGAGGACAGTTAAAGCGGGCGGCTGCAGAGAGGAGGGAATCCTGCAGACGGGAAGAGGAGGATGCATCGTGATCGTGCTGGAATGGCTGCGCTTTTTGGCAGGCGGCGGACTGCTTTTGTGCGGGCTGGGTACTTTTATCATTGAACTCATAGGCGTGTTCCGGTTCCGGTATGTGCTGAACCGGATGCATGCGGCGGCTACTGGGGATACCCTGGGCATCGGCTTCGCCCTGCTGGGGCTGATCGTCATGAGCGGTTTCAACTTTACGTCCTTGAAGCTGTTCCTGGTGATCGTGTTCCTGTGGTTCTCCTCCCCGGTGTCCTCCCACCTGATCGCCAGGCTGGAGGTGAGCACCAACGAGGAGAGCGGAAAGCACTACCGGGTGATGCGGCTGGAGCCTCCCGGGGATAGACCCGGGATGACCGGAAAGGAGGCCGACGAAAGCCTGCCGGGAGGAGCGCATGGCGGCGGGGACAGCGGGCGGGCCGGGGAGAAGACAGAGAGCCGGAGCGGGGGAGGCCAGGGACCTGCAGAGGGGAAGGAGGCGTAAGCTGTGACCATATTTACCTGTATATTGCTTGGATTTCTGGTGGTCTGCGCCATTGCGGCCAGCCTGTCCAAAAAGCTTCTGAACACTATACTGATCTTCATGTCCTACAGCCTGGTGATGTCCATCATCTGGGTGCTGCTGGAGTCCCCGGACCTGGCGATCACGGAGGCCGCTGTGGGGGCCGGGGTCACCACAGTGCTGTTCCTGGTGACATTGAAGAAAATCGACGCTATCATCAAAAAGGAGAGCGCCCGGGAGGAGAGGACGGATGAGCAGGAAGGTGCCTGAGGAGAGGTATCGCAAGACCTTTTCCTATAAATTCAGATGCTGGCTTGAGGGGACGAAGGATTCCTTCCTGGGGCAGGTGGAGATGGAGCCCCGGGAGCCTTTTGTCGAAAGCGAAGAGGCAAGGGAGCGCAGAGAACAGGACAGCAAGGCGCTGGAGGCGAAGGTCTACGACCTGGAGCACAATTTCGAGATGCGAATCTTTAACAGGATTTACAGAGTATTCTGCATCCTGTTCTGCATCTTCCTGGTGGTCATGCTGCTGGCGGCAGTGTCAGACTTGCCCCCCTTCGGCCATGCGGAGAACCCGGCCAACAACGAGGTGGCGCAGCGCTATATCGAGAAGGGCCTGGAGGAGACCGGCGCGGTGAACATCGTCACGGGCATGATCCTGGACTACAGGGCCTTCGACACATTGGGCGAGTCCCATGTGCTCTTCATCGCCACCTGCACCGTGTTGATTCTGCTGCGCAGGGACGACAAAAAGGAGCAGGAGGAGGGACAGGACAATGACAGGCTCTACGAGCCCAAAAACGATGTGATTCTGCAGACCGTGGCCAGAGTCCTGGTGCCGCCCATCCTGCTCTTTGGAATATACATCATTCTGGCGGGACATTTGGGGCCGGGAGGCGGGTTTTCTGGGGGCGCGGTGATCGGCGCGGGGCTGATTCTGTACCTGAACGCTTTCGGCTTCGCGAAGACGGAGCGGTTCTTTACGGCGAAGACCTACCGCAGGATGAGCTTCTGTGCCCTGGCCTGCTACAGCATCGCCAAGAGCTATTCCTTCTACACAGGGGCCAACCATATCGAGAGCGTCGTCCCCCTGGGAACGCCTGGCGCGATCCTGAGCGGTGGACTGATACTGGTCCTGAACATATGCGTGGGCGTGGTGGTGGCGGGCACTATGTATACCTTTTATGTCATGTTCCGCAAGGGCGGCTATTGAGGAGGCGTGAATCCATGCACTGGGAATACTTACTGAACAACTATGAGGAGGCTGTGGCCATGATTCTGTTCGGCATCGGCTTCTCCAATCTGCTCCTGCAGAAGAACCTGATCAAGAAGATCATAGGCCTCAACATCATGGACACAGCCACCTACCTGTTCCTGGCCCTGAAGGGCTACATCGCGGACAGGAAAGCGCCAGTGGTGGTGGACGGCGTCACCAGCCCGGAGGCCTATATCAACCCCATCCCCAGCGGGCTGGTGCTGACGGGCATCGTGGTGTCCGTATCCGTGACGGCGCTGATGCTGTCCCTGACCATTAGGCTCTACCGCAGATACCACACCCTGGATCTGGACGAGATCACCACCCGGTTGAAGAGGGAGGGGAAATGATGGAGTTCGTGCAGAATTTTCCCTTCCTGTCCATTATTTTATCCCTTTTCGCCGGGCCCCTGTGCTCCGTGCTGAACGGGAAATGGGCCAGGCGGGTGAACACGGCTGTAATCTCGATAATCGGAATCATGTCAACGCTTGTATTGGGAAACGCCATATCCGCCGGGCGGCCCTATGTGTACCTTATGGGCCATTTCCCTGCGCCCTGGGGCAATGAGATTCGGGTGGGCATCCTGGAGGCCTTTATGGCCTGCTTCTTCTGTGTCATCATGCTGCTGTGCATGCTGGGGGGTATCAGGGAGCGGGAGGCGCAGATTGAGGAGGGAAAGCAGAACCTATACTATGTGATGGTGAATCTCCTGCTGTGCTCCCTGCTGGCCCTGATCTACACCAATGACCTGTTCACCGCCTATGTGTTCGTGGAGATCAACACGATTTCCGCCTGTGGCCTGATCATGATTCGCCAGACCGGGCGGACCTTTGAGGCGGCCGCACGGTACATGATCATGAGCCTGCTGGGCTCCGGCCTTTTGCTTCTGGGCATCTGCCATCTGTACGCCGTCACAGGCCATCTGCTCATGAGCAATATCCGGCAGCAGGTGCAGCTTATTGCGGCCACGGGGCAGTACCACATCTCCCTGATGGTGGCGCTGGGGCTGATGTCCGTGGGGCTGGCCATCAAGAGCGCCCTGTATCCCTTCCACGCCTGGCTGCCGGACGCTTATGGGTATTCCACCCTGTCCTCCTCGGCCATCCTGTCCTCGCTGGTGTCCAAGGGGTATATCTTCCTGCTGATCAAGATATTCTACCGGGTGGTGGGATTCGAGGTGGTCAGGGAGAGCAAAGTGGTCAACGTGCTGTTCGTCTTCGGCATCGCCGGGATGATCATGGGGTCTGTAAGTGCTATAGGGGAGGGGAACCTGCGGCGGATGATCGCCTATTCCTCGGTGGCCCAGATCGGCTATATCTACATGGGGCTGGGGCTGGCCACAGAGGCTGGTTCCATCGCCAGCCTCTACCATGTGCTTTCCCATGGGGCCACTAAGTCGCTGCTGTTCGTGGCGGCAGCGGGGCTTGCGGATGCTTCCGGGGGGAGCGACAGATACGGGGACATCACGGGAGCGGGCTTCCGGAACCGGCTGGCCGGGGTGGCGTTCACGGTGGGCTCCCTGTCCATGGTGGGCATGCCCGTGTTCTCGGGATTCATCTCCAAGCTGCTGTTCGCACAGGCAGCGGTGGGGCATACCCACAAGATGCTCCCCACGGTCATCGCCCTGGCAATCAGTACCGTGCTGAATGCCGTATATTTCATGAAGACGGTGATTCGGATCTATACCAGGAAGCCCATGGGGCTGTCCGGGATGGGCAGTGGGGGCGCTGAAACCGGCAGGGTGGTCAGCCTCAGGGAGCAGCCCGCCAAATCGGCTGCGCTGGTGTGCTTCATTCTGCTGAATCTGATACTGGGGCTGAATTCGGATCCTATCGTCCGGCTGATCCAGAGCGGCATTGAGATGTTCGAGTAGTGGGCCGGAGGGCCTTAAGTCCAGCTAAGAAATATCAAGAGCCAAATGAAAACAGCGTCTGCCCCGCGCGGCACCCCGGAGGATTTACGGACGCGTTTCTTTCGCGGCCGGAAATTCTCTGCCCATGTCTGGGTGCTGGGCGGGGCAGATGCGGAACTAATAACTAGGAGGGAAGCTTTGATGGATGCGTTGTTGCTGATTCCGATAGCACTGCCTGTGGTGGGCGGCGCGGCTCTGCTGGTTTCGTCCTTTCGGGAGGGGGCGTCCGTGGCGGGCAGACAAGATTCCGGAACCGGAGGGAGCGGCCTGACGGCCAGCCGCACCGCCGGAGGCCAGGAGGAGAGCCGTGTAGGGCTCTGCGTCTATGTGGGCATGGTGCTGGGCATTTCCGTGATTCTGGCACTGACGCTGTCCTGGACGGGGGAGCGGGAGCTTGTGCTGTTCACGCTGCTGGACACCATCCCCGTGTACTTCCGCATTGACGCCGTGGGCAGGCTGTTCGTGACGGTGGTCAGCCTCATATGGCTCATGTCTGCCCTGTCCGCCTTTGTCTATATGCGTCATGAGGGGAAAGAGAAACGGTATTTCGGCTTTTACCTGATATTATATGGGATACTGGTGGCCTCCGACTTCGCGGGGAACCTGGTGACCCTGTACCTGTTCTATGAGCTGACCACTTTGGCGTCCATGCCCCTGGTGCTCCACAGCGGCAAGCGGGAGTCCGTCATGGCGGCATTGAAATATCTCTTCTACTCCCTGTGCGGAGCGTATGGGGGACTGTTCGCCATCTTCATCTTATATCGCTACAGCAATACTCTGACCTTTGCGGCAGGGGGGACATTGAACATGGCGGCAGCGCAGGGACATGAGGGAATCCTGCTGATCGCCGTGTTCGCCGCGCTCCTGGGCTTCGGGGCCAAGGCCGGCATGGTGCCGCTCCACGCCTGGCTCCCCACGGCCCATCCCGTGGCCCCGTCCCCGGCGTCCGCGGTGCTCTCTGCCATCATCGTAAAGTCCGGCGTGCTGGCTGTGGTCAGGGTGGTGTTCTACATCGTGGGGGCGGAGTTCCTGCGGGGGACTTGGGTGCAGCAGGCCTGGATGACGCTGGCGCTGTTGACCGTGTTCATGGGCTCCATGCTGGCCTACCGGGAGCAGGTTTTCAAAAAAAGGCTGGCCTATTCCACGGTAAGCCAGGTATCCTACATCATGTTCGGGCTTTCCCTGCTGACTGCCGATGCCTTTACCGGAGCCATGCTCCATGTGGCGGTGCACGCAGTGGTGAAATGCGGCCTGTTCCTGACGGCTGGCGTGTTTGTATATTATTTTGACTATACTAGGGTGGAGCAGCTTACGGGGATCGGGAAGCGGATGCCGAAGACTATGTGGTGCTATCTGCTGCTGTCGCTTGCGCTGGTGGGAATCCCGCCTACCGGGGGCTTCATCAGCAAATGGTATCTGGCGGAGGGGGCGCTGCAGTCCGATACCGGGGTCTTCGCCTGGCTGGGGCCGGTGGTGCTGCTGATCAGCGCGCTGCTGACTGCCGGGTATCTGCTGCCGGTGGCCATGAAGGGATTCTTCCCGGGCGTCGGTGCTGAGCCGGAATCCAGGGATGAAGGGGACAAAGGCTCCGGTGGGCTGGCGGCTGTGCCGGAGACAGAGACCAAGACGGGAGCGTCTTCGGCATCGGAGCCAGACCCCATACAAGAGCCAGCCCTGGCCATGCTCCTGCCTTTGGTCATCCTTGCGGCCCTGGCGGTGCTTTTGGGAATCTTCCCGGGCAGCTTGATAGAATACGCGTCCCGGATTGCCACATCCGTATTATAGCCAACGATGGAGAAAGGATCTGGTTGCCATGAGAGAGGTCATGATGCTGATAGTAGTGCTTCTGCCTATTTTTACGGGCATTCTCCTGCCGCTGTTATCCTTTCGCAGCAAAAGGGCCATGTGGATCTACCTGGAGGCAGCAGTATGCGCCAACTCCGCGCTGGTCTGCCGGCTGCTCATTGCCGCGCCCGAAAAGGCCCTCACAGTTTTCCGCTTCACCCACGATTTGAGCATCACCCTGCGGCTGGACGGGCCGGGCGCGGTGTTCGCCGGGCTGGTGGCGTTCCTCTGGCCCTTTGCCATGCTGTACGCTTTTGAATACATGGAAAAAGAGGAGAACCCGGGCCCCTTTTTCCTGTTCTACACCGCCACCTACGGCGTGACCCTGGGGGTAGCCCTGTCGGAGAACATCCTGACCATGTACTTCTTCTTCGAGATGCTCAGCCTTGTGACCCTGCCGTTGGTGATGCACACCAGGACAAGGGAGGCCATCCTGGCCAGCAGGGCCTATCTGTACTACATGCTGGGCGGCGCCGCCTTTGCGTTCATCGGCATGATCTTCGTGCTGGTCTACGGCACCACCTCCTCCTTTGTGCCCGGCGGCGTGCTGGACATGGCCAATATCCTGGAGAAAAAGGATACATTGCTGTTAGTCTACGTGCTGTGCTTCGGCGGCTTCTCTGTGAAGACGGCCATGTGGCCATTCTCTTCCTGGCTGCCAAAGGCCAGCGTGGCCCCCACCCCGGTGACCGCCCTGCTCCATGCGGTGGCGGTGGTGAACACCGGGGCCTTTGCGGTGATGCGGGTGACCTACTATAGCTTCGGCACCGGGCTGCTGAAAGGCACCTGGGCCCAGCAGGTGGTGATGGGGCTGGTGGTCTTCACCATTGTGTACGGCTGCAGCCGGGCGGTGAAGGAGACCCATTTCAAAAGGCGGCTGGCCTGGTCCACGGTGAGCAACCTGTCCTATATCCTCTTTGGCGTGACCCTGATGACGCCCCTGGGGATGACGGGGGCCCTGGCCCATCTGGTGTTCCACTCCTTCATGAAGATATGCTCCTTCCTCTGCGCCGGGGCAGTGATGCACCAGACAGACCGGAA
This sequence comes from uncultured Acetatifactor sp., assembly GCF_948601915.1. Lineage (NCBI taxonomy): Bacteria > Bacillati > Bacillota > Clostridia > Lachnospirales > Lachnospiraceae > Acetatifactor > uncultured Acetatifactor sp. Next base: position 27,903 of record NZ_CAPDXS010000008.1, read on the forward strand.
TTACGTCCATGAGCTGGACGGGCTGGGACATCGGATGCCCAGGGTGTTCCTGTGCTTCACGGTGGCGGCCCTGGCCCTGATGGGGGTGCCGGGGCTGTGCGGCTTCGTCAGCAAATGGCATCTGGCCAAAGCGGCAGTGGAATGCGGAGAGCCCCTGGCCTACGCGGGAGTGGCGGCATTGCTTCTGTCGGCCCTGCTGACGGCGATTTATATGATTGGCATAGTGGTGCGGGCCTTTTTCCCGAAAGGCGATTTTGACTACAGTACTATTGAAGACGTGCGGGAGCCGGGGTGGAGGATGCTGGTGCCCCTGCTTGTGTTTGCGGCATTGATTGTGTGCTTTGGGCTGCGCTCCGGGCCTGTCATAAAAATGCTGGAGGCGGTTGCCTTTGGGGCGATGTGATTTTCGGAGGCTGTTCCTCTTCGACACAGGACTGCTGAAGCAAATGGCGGGGATAGACAATAGCGTGATTCTGCTGAAAAGCGACTATCAGTTCAAGGGGCCGCTGACGGAAAACTTCATCCTGCAGCAGCTCCGCGGGCAATTCCAGGCTGCACCCCGGTACTTTTCTGACAAGAGCAGTGAAATCGACTTTGTGGTGCAGAATGGGACAGAGATTATTCCCATAGAGGCCAAGGGCGGTGAGGACAGGTCTGCGCCCTCTTTCAAGCGCTATGTTTCTGAGCGCAGACCGGAATCAGCGATACGCTTTTCCGGGCGGGGATACCGGAAGGACGGGGCTATCACCAATCTTCCCCTGTATCTGGCCAGGAAGACCAGAGAGCTGCTCTAGGCAGTGGATGGCATGCCTGGAAGCGCGGGAGGAACTGATGGATTTGGTATGGAGGGTGACGAAATTGGAGACAGGATTGGCATTTTTGATATTTTTCCCCTTTGCCGCAGGGCTTCTGGCCTATCTGGCAGGGCGGGCGGATGGAAAAAAAGAGGCAAATGCCCGTGGCCAGGAATCCGGGGGGACGCTGCGGGACTTGCTTGTAGCGTCCTTTGTGGTGCTGGAATTCATCGTTATGACAATTGTGTCATTTTCCGCCATGGGTAATGGCGCGAAGCCGATTCTATCCCTGGACATCCCCGGCGTCTGCGGCCTGGGCCTGCACTTCGCTCTGGACGGATTCCGGTGCATCTACGGCTGCGTGGCCGCGTTCATGTGGATGATGGCCGCAATCCTCTCCAGGGAATACTTCGTCCATCACCACCACCGCGGCCGCTTCTACCTCTTCCTGCTGTGGACGCTGGGAGCCACCATGGGCGTGTTCCTGTCCGCGGACTTATATACCACATTTGTCTTCTTTGAAATCATGTCCTTTACCTCCTACGTATGGGTAGCCCAGGAGGAGAACGGGCCGGCGCTGCGGGCTGCCGCCACCTACCTGGCCGTAGCGGTGACAGGGGGCCTGGTGATGCTCATGGGCATCTTCCTGCTCTACCACCAGCTGGGCACGCTGACCATCCAGGAGCTGCCAAGTGCAGTGGCAGCCTGCCAACAGAAAAACGCGCTCAATGCCGGGGCAGTCCGCCAGCAGAAAAACACGCTCTACGCCGCAGGAGCCTGCCTGCTCTTCGGCTTCGGCGCCAAGGCCGGGGCCTTCCCCCTGCACATCTGGCTGCCCAAGGCTCATCCCGTGGCCCCTGCCCCCGCCTCCGCCCTGCTCTCCGGCATCCTGACCAAAACCGGCATCTACGGCATCCTGATCCTGGGCTGCTGCCTGTTCCCCCAGGACAGGGCCTGGAGCCTGCTGATACTGGCCCTGGGGGCGGCCACCATGCTGGGGGGCGCTGTGCTTGCCGTATTCTCCGTGGATCTGAAGCGGACGCTGGCCTGCTCGTCCATGTCCCAGATAGGCTTCATCCTGATAGGAATCGGGATGCTCAGCCTGCCCGGGACGGAGGGGAATGCGGAATACCGTACATTGGCAGCCCACGGGACATTCCTGCACATGGTGAACCATTCCCTCATAAAGCTGGTGCTGTTCCTGGCAGCAGGCGCGATCTACATGAACGCCCACGCCCTGAACCTCAACGATATCCGGGGCTTTGGCAGAAAAAAGCCCCTGCTGAAAGCCATCTTCCTGACAGGAACCCTGGCCATCGGCGGAATCCCCCTCTTCGGCGGCTACGTCAGCAAGACCCTGCTGCATGAGAGCATCGTAGAGTACGGGGGCGGCCTGGGGATGCGGCTCCTGGAGTATACGTTCCTGTTCTCCGGCGGCCTGACCGTGGCCTACATGACCAAGCTGTTCGTGGCGATTTTCATCGAAAAAAACGGGAACCCCGCGCTGCAGGAAAAGTACGACAGAAGAGGAAAATACATGAAACCGGCTTCCATCCTTGCCTTGGCGGGAAGCGCGGCTGTGCTGTTCATCTGGGGACTGTGCCCATATAACCTCATGGACAGGGCAGCAGAGCTGGCCCAGGGCTTCCTGCAGCTCACGGAAACAGGACACACAGTAAATTACTTCAGCCCCGGAAACCTGAAAGGCGGCCTGATTTCCATCGGAATAGGAGCGGCAGTGTACCTGGCGTTCATCCGAAGGCTTCTGCGTAACAGCAAAGGAGAATATATAGACATCTGGCCCAAATGGCTGGATTTAGAGGAGCTCCTCTACAGGCCCCTGATGCTCCGCTTCCTGCCCTGGCTCCTGGGCGGCATCTGCAATGCCCTGGACAGGATCCTCAGCAGCCCGCTGATTTTAAAGACCCTGTCCACAATAGCCGGAGCGCTCTGCAGGATTCTGGACAGCCTGGCGGACGGCCTGGTGGTGACATTGCGAAAGACCCTGTACCGGGACAGCCCCCTGCCCCATGAGCGCCCCGAGGGCAATGTGCTCACAGAGAGCCTGGGCCGGGCGCTGAACGCGATCCAGGCTCTCGGCAACCATACCTGGCGCAGGAAAAGCCCTCTCCACAGGGACTATGTGCACCTGGCGGCGGTGAAGAACGAGCAGTTCAGGGAGACCAACCGCATCATCCAGCGGAGCCTGTCCTTCGGCCTGCTGCTGTTCTGCATCGGGCTGGCGTTGACCTTGCTGTACTTGATTTGGTGGTAGCGCGTCCGGCGCTGACCTTGCTGTACCTTATCAGGGGTAGCGCGGCTGTTCCTAGGCCTGGGCAAGGAACCGAAAGCCTCCGCCATGGCCCGGCTTGGTGTCGAGAATTGGGCGGAGGCCCGTATATCCGGTGTAACAGCCTCCTCCATGGAGGACAGGCTGACGCTGTAATGGGCGGGATATTGCCTTTCATATGCCGTTGACAGTGATAAGATTATATGCTACGATCGGGACAGCTTGACTTATAGCATACTAAGCATTTGAGGAGGTAGAAAATGGAAAACATCAGCCTGATTCAGGACATCAGGACCTTCGCCTTTTCCGCCGAAAATCCCACCGGTGCCAGAGCCGGCGGCTCCCGGGGCGGAGACTGCACCAAGCTGCGCCCCTGCATCGACATCCATCCCGGGGAGACTGTCACTTTGGTGGATGCAGAGGGGCCGGGGATGATTCAGAGCATCTGGTTCACGGGATATGTAGGGCACAGCTTCATCCTGCGGATTTACTGGGAGGAGGATGAGCACCCATCTGTGGAAGCGCCCATATCGGCTTTCTTTGGCTGCGCCTACGATGAGAACTTCGAAGACCGGGAGGGCAGATACCCCATCTTGAATTCCGCCAAGATTCTGGTGGCTCCCGGGAGAGGCTTTAACTGCTACTGGGAAATGCCTTTCCGGAAGCACTGCAGAATCACCATGGAGAACCGCAGCGATGAAGACAAGACACTCTTCTACATGATAACAGGATGCTACATGGATTTGCCCGAAAACATCGGCTATTTCCATGCATCCTACCACCAGGAGCATCCCGTACAGAAGGGCCGCTCCTACACTGTCATCGACAATATCAAAGGAAAGGGCCAGTTCCTGGGCCTGACCCTGGCAGCGGGTATGAACGGCAACAACACCTGCTGGGTGGAGGGGGAGGCCAGGATGTACATCGATGACGACCCATACCCGTCCATCCACTATACCGGCACAGAGGACTATTTCGGAGGCGCCTATGGCTTCGGCAACGATATCTATCTGAAAAGATACCACACCTACAGCGGCCTCTACACCGGCATGTTCGCTATCCTGGGCGACAACGCGGCCTTTTACAACGGGCAGCAGCGGTTCCTGCTGTACCGCTTCCATGTGCCGGATCCCATCCACTTTGAGACCGGCTTCCGGATGACCCTGGACAATCTGGGCTGGACAGGCCCCAGATATGATGACTACACATCTGTGGCATTCTGGTACCAGACGCTGCCCCATGAACCGCTAAGGCCCTTGCCGGGGGATGGGGAGATGGTCATGAAATAAGCGCGGCCTCTCCCGGGCGGAGGAGCGGCCAAAGCGCGGCCAATGGCCCTCTGCGTAACAATGACAGGATTTGAAAGGAATCTTATGGATAAAGCGAATTCATATCATGAAAGACCACAGCAAAACCAGGAATCCCAACAAATGGAATGGAAATGGTCATGGCAGGATGAATTTCTAAAATGGCTGTGCGGGTATGCCAATACGGAAGGCGGCATTTTATACATTGGGGTAAATGATGATGGTTATGTGGTCGGAATCAAAGATTCCAAAAGGATGCTGGAGGGCTTGCCGAACAAGATTCATGACAAGTTAGGGATCATAGCCAGCATCAACATCCATAAAGCGAATGGAGCTGAAAATATACGTTTCGGGAACCATATTCCCAAAAACATTTCAGAGAAGCTGATCAACCAATATGCCTGCGGAAAACTAAGTTCTGAAAAGGTAGAAAGTACCGATAAACGTTGCAAATCCCTTGCTTTGATTGAAAAAGAGAATAAAATATGGGAAGAAGCGGATGGCACAAGAGAGTATATCTCCATAGAAATCATAAAATATCCCTTTGCCATTTCGTGTGATGGAAAATACTATAAACGTTCCGGTTCCACATTGCATGAATTAAATGGCTTTGAATTGCAGAATTTTCTTTTGGAGCGTGCCGGAAAAACGTGGGATGCAGTCCCTGTTCCGGAGGTCAGCGTGGCGGACCTGAGCAAGGACGCATTGCAGGCGTTCAGAGAGAAAGCAGTTAGAAGCAACAGGATGACAGAAAGTGAGGTAAATGTTTCTGACGAGTTATTGCTGCGCAATCTGAAGCTGTTTGATGGAGAATATTTGACAAGGGCAGCGATTTTGCTGTTTCATCCCACGCCGGATCGCTATGTAACGGGATCCTATATTAAAATCGGTTATTTTTCATTGGTAGGAGCTTTTGGCGAAGACGCGGAACCGATAGAGGATCTGCAGTATCAGGACGTTGTGGAGGGGCCGCTTCTTTTACAGGTCGATAAAGCGATTGATTTGATTTTTACAAAGTATTTCAAGGCATTGGTGGATTATGAGGGCATTCAGCGGACAGAAACCCATATGCTTACCAGAGGCATGATTCGTGAGATGCTTCTTAATTCAGTCAACCATAAGGATTATGCAACAGGTGTGCCGGTTCAGGTATCTGTTTATGAAGACAGAATCGTTATTTTCAATATGGGCTCCTGGTCAAAACGTGTGCCTACGGATGAACGGGTATACGAGAAACATGAATCTGTACCGCACAATCCTAAAATTGCGGATGTGTCCTTTCGCTCAGGGGATGTGGAGGCATGGGGCAGAGGCTTTGTAAAGATAAAAGCAGAATGTAAAAAGGTTGGCGCGCCGCTTCCGCTCATAGATGCTGAAAACGGAGGTGTTTCCATCAGCGCATATGGATGCGAAAAATATATTTCCATGCTAAGATACGGCCAATATGGGCAAGTAGGTGTAGATGGTATTTGGCGAAAGAAAGAGAGTGGAAATGAAAAAAGCGGCGATAAAAAAGCGGCGATAAAAAGCGGCGATAAAAAAGCGGCGATAAAAAGCGGCGATAAAAAAGTGACGAAAAAGACCCGAATGCAGTATGACAAGATTCTCGCATTTATGGAAGAAGGGAAAGAATATGGAATTCGGGATTTTTGTGAATTATTGGATTTAAAAGAAAGCCGCACGAAAGTCGTTTTACAGGGGCTTTCCGATTATATTGAGATAGTCGGGAGCAATCGGGACAGGCGCTATAAGAAAAAATAGTCAGCCAATATTTTCATGCCTTGGGTTAGGACAACTCCAGGCATGGCGACTACGTTCCTGAAGTCCTCTGCTGCTAGTCTGCATCGGGCTGCCATCAATCCTGCTGTACCTTATATGGTGGCAGCGCAATGGGTTTGAAATGCAGTATTTTTGGACGGATTTCCATTTCCATAATGGCTTTCAGGTAAAGCTAGAATAGCTACAACATATGCTATAGGGTGTGCGATTTCCTGAAAAAGAGCCGGAAAGTGCGCTGTTTGGGCGGCTTTCTGGCTCTTTGGCTACTGCTTTTGTTGCATCATGGGAAATGCTTGTTTTTATTCCGGAGGTTCTCTATTCCCAGATATTCTCCATAATATGGCAGGTGTACCGCACCTGGCATTCCCCCTTCAAGATCAGGCTCATGTGTTCAGGAGCCATGGCATAAATGGCCATAGAGCTGTCTTGGAAGCAGAATTCCATGGTGGTGGTGTCCGCCAGCACTTCAAAATGCAGCTCCTCTCCATGGAAAAGCGCGGTGTGGCCGTTCTCGAAGGAAAGGGTGCGGGTGGCGGAATCAAAGCGCATCCTATGCTCCCCGGCCCGTATGGAGACCGTCCCCTGGATAGCGGAGAGACTGACGCTGTAATGGGCGGGATTGTGCATGGGCAGAGCGGTCTCGCCCTGCAGCGCGAAGTCCCCCTCGGATGCCACGGCTCCCAAGAGGCTGTCAACCTGGTCTACAGGCCTGCGGCACACCCTAAGCCCATCTTCGAAGCGCTTCAGGAAAATCTCCGCCGGTATGGACATGCACTGGGAGAAAGGCATCCCCTCATACCCTAAGTCTTCCCCTACGCCGCCCATGCCGCGCACCCAGCTGATATGGACGCGCTTTCCCTCCGGATGGTGGCTCCAGGTCTGCCCGGCATAGGTGGCGTTGCCGTAGTCTAAAGGATTGTAGCGCCCGGACTCCACGAAGTGGTACCCGTCGAAATCCCCGATCCTGGCCATGCCGTCCGCGCCGTAGAGCACCCACTTCGTCTCCTCCTCACCCTCGATCTGCAGCGGGAAGATGTCCGGGCATTCATAGAGGTCGTCGCTGCGGGAGGTGCGCCGCCAGTCGTGGAAGTCCTCCGACACATAGAAGGAAACGCAATTCCGCCCTTTTTCGTCCGTCTCATAGACAGCCATCACATAGTGGTCCTCATAGCGGAAGAGGCGGGGATCCCGCCAGCCCTCGCCGTTCTGGGTGGGGACGGTGGCCTCATGGGAAAAACGGTAGAAGGTGGCCCCATCGTCCATGCTGGCGGCTAGGAACTGCCCGCCGCTGGGATAGCCCGGCTTGGCGGGGTCCGTGTTCTGGGTGCCCAGCACGGTGAAGGCGGCGATGATGGCATCCTTGCCGTAACCGGCCCTGTCCTCATAGTCCACCACGGCGCTGCCGGAAGCGATGCTCCAGTCCCGCCGCCCGCCCAGATCTACATCTCATTCCGCTCCCCGCCGGGGATGACGGGGATGTGCAGATAATCGTGTTCGCATAGGATTTTTCTCTGAATCATGATATGTACTCCTTTTTTTATGTTCAGCTTGCAGCCCATTGGAGGATTCGGGTCGGGCAGGCCGCGGATATCCTGTGCGCCAGCGCGGGCCTTTCCGGACTATCGGGCTTGGTGTGTACTCGCGTGAAAGATGCCCGGGGCGTGGCGTCAGTTCTTCCGCGGGGCATTCGCGCTGGCAATCTTCTTCAGGGTGGAATTTGTCCCTAAGAGCATGAACACATCGTCCTTTTTGGTGGGCTGGTCCGCGGGAGGGTTCACCAGAAGCGTCCCGCCCCGCTTGATGGCGATGGCATTCACGCTGTATTTCTCCCGGAGCTTCAGCGTCCGCAGGTCCTTGCCGATCCAGTCGGTGGGGGTGATGATCTCGCCGATGGAGTATTCCGAGGACAGCTCTATGGTGTCGAACATATTGCTGAACGCCAGGTCGTTCGCCAGCTGGATGCCGATTTCCTTTTCCGGATAGACGATTTTGTCCGCGCCTATCTTGGTGAGAATCTTGCCCTGCTTCTCGTCGTAGGCCTTGGCGATGACCTGGCCTATGCCCTGCTCCTTAGCCCAGATGGTGGCCAGCACCGAGGCGTCCAGGCTGTGGCCGATGGAGATCACCGCGCCGTCGAAGTTCCTGCCGCCCAGCTCCTCTAAGGCCTCATCGTTGGCCACGTCCAGGCACATGGCCAAAGTGACGTAATCGGCGATGAGCCGGACGCGCTGCTCGTTGCGGTCGATGGCCAGGACCTTGCAGCCGTTGGCCTCCAGCTGCAGGGCGATGCTGCTGCCGAAACGGCCCAGGCCGATGACGATGTATTCTTTTTGGGATTGTTTTTTCATGGATTGGATCTCCTTTGCCTCGCTTCATTCAAGAACCTTCTTCTGCACCTCATATGCAAAGAGGAGCGTGATTGAAACACACTCCTCGAAGAATTCTGCGCTACTTCTATTATACTCAATTCATGCGGAAAATCAACAATTTTACCCAAATTTTATTCAGACACTTCGGACACAACCTCAAAAATCCGAAATCGCATCGCGGAAAATCAACCATAGGTTGCATGGTGTTGAAAACCAATCACTTGTGCGCAATGCCGATGTTTGCTATGATAGATTCAAGAGGTTTCCAAAACATTAAGAAAAGAGGAGCATACATGAGTTCAAATATTGGGGATGCGATTCAACGACTGCGCCAACGACATGGAATCGGACAGCGAGAGCTGGCAGAAGCATTGGGCGTATCTGCCCAGGCAGTGAGTAAATGGGAAACGGGTAAGGCAAACCCGGATTTGTTTCTGCTGCCTGGGCTGGCAGACTATTTTGGCGTTTCTATCGATAGCTTATTTGAAGGCGCTCAAGATGCGCAGGAACTGGCCAGGGAAACTACAGAGCAGCTGGAGATCAATGATTATGGGTGGACGGAGCTTACCAAGAGCGATTGGAGGGGAACCTTTTTGCCAAATTTTGGGCCTTACACGCCTACAGATAACCAGCTGCATTTACTTGGGGATGTGCGGGGCAAGGCGGTGCTGGAAATCGGCTGTGGGTGTGGGGAGTCTTTGTCATGGATGAAAGAGCAGGGGGCCGGAGAACTATGGGGATTGGATGTTTCCAACCACCGCGTCGCTAAAGCGGAGGAACTGCTGAAAGATTCTGATTGGAGAGGGAAATTATTCGTTTCACCGATGGAAATAGACCCAGGCATTCCGCATCGCCATTTTGATTTGGTATTCTCCATTTATGGACTGGGATGGACTGCGGATCCGGATAAGACAATTAAGCTCATCAGCGAATATCTCAAATCCGGCGGACGGCTCATCTTTTCATGGGACAATCCATTGATGCAGTGCATAGATTCTGTGGATGGCCGTTATGTTCTCAGCCGTTCTTATGTGGAAGAGAGGGTGATTGACTTAGAGAAGAGAAATGCCGGTCTGCGCCTGCACAACTGGAAGCTGTCAACCTACCTGAATTGTCTTGCGAATCATGGCTTTCTTATTGAACGAGTAGTAGAGGAGTCCTCTTATGATCCGAAGGAAGCCGAGATTTTTCGGGAAGGGAAATATTACTCGGCGGGGCTGGCGAGGCTCATCAACAATGCGATTATCATAAAGGCACGAAAACGGTGATCCGCAAGGCATTAGAGAAACGATTTCATAGAATTCTGTGGGTTTGTACAAAAAAAGAAACGCCCATTGTCCATTCCTTTTGAGGCCTAACGGAATGGAAATAAGCGTTGCCCGGAGGCAAGACCAGCCTTTTGCACGGATGCCATATTGGGATTGGGAAGTCAACCGTCACTTACGGACTGATTTATAATATTCCCAGAACGAAACTGCAAAAGATACGAACATGACCAGATAGATACAGAACATAACGCAGAAGAACACCAGCAATCCCCGGCTGAAAGCCGTATCGAACGAATACTGCTGATAAATCTGCGGTATGATGGTCAGAAAGAACAGGGCTATAAGAGGTGCCACGCGCCCTTTGAAGACCCGCTTCATCATATCCAGCCGGGAAGCATCGTCACAGAAGATCTCCTCGTCCCTCCCGTCCATTTCCCGGGCTGCCTTGCGGAAATAGCTATACCCCATGAAGTTCTGCAGGAATTCCCATCCGCAGTCCTGGAACATCTGGACATATTCGCTTTTTTGAGTAATGGCATCAGGATTGTAGTCCAATTGGTAGATTACATCCTCGGCCTCACATTTTTCAAAATGATACAGGCATAGACCGTTCACCTTCACGAATCTCCAGCCCTTCCTATGCTGCTCCCTTAAATACATCTCCTCTTTCTTCCACTGAGGAATGGGGAAAAATTTCATTTCAGTCTTTTTGCCTTTCATGTCATCTCGCCTCCAGCATGTTTTGATACAGACGTTCGATCCGCCTCATCTCCAGGTCCAGCACCTGCGTGCCCAGCTCCGTGATGCGATAGAGCTTGCGGTTCTCCTCTTCCCTGACAAAACGGATCAATCCGTCCTTTTCCATCTTGCACAGGCTGCCGTATAATGTCCCGGGGCTGATCTTTATTTCGCCCTTCGTCAGCTTCTCCGTGTTCTTCACGATGCTGTATCCGTGGGCCTCTTCCCTTAGGCAGAGCAGGATGTAGAAACCTGTCTCGGTCATGGGCACATATACTTTCCGGATATGGCTGTCCACTCTGTCCACCTCCACTCAACACTGCAATGCATCGCGCTTCGATATATAATAGTATAGCACTACGATATACTGTTGTCAACCCGCATTTTCTGTTTGTAAATTTTTCGGCAAGCTGTTATACTGAATATGACAGACAAAACGGCAAGCGATGGAACGGGAGGTGCTTATGGCTAGGACAGTGGGAATCGGCATACAGGATTTCGCGAAGGTGATTACGAATGAGTGCTTTTATGTGGATAAGACCGAATTCATCCGTGAATGGTGGGAGGGTAAGGACGATGTGACATTGATCACCCGTCCCCGGCGCTTCGGCAAGACCCTGAACATGAGCATGCTGGAGCATTTCTTTTCTGTGGACTATGCAGGGTGCGGGGAGCTGTTCCAGGGCCTTTCCATATGGAAAGATGAGAAGTACAGAAAGCTCCAGGGGACATATCCGGTGATCAGCCTTTCCTTTGCCAATATGAAGGAAAGGGACTACAAGACCACAAGGGAGAAGATAAACAGGATCCTGAATAATCTGTATGTGAAATATATATTCCTGAGAGACAGCGATGTCCTGACGGATACGGACAGGGCGTTTTTCAATCGCGTCCTGGCAGTGGAGATCAGCGACAGCGATGCGACCCTGGCGCTGTACCAGCTCTCCGATTATCTGTACCGCTATTATGGGAAGAAAGCCATCATCCTCCTGGATGAATACGACACGCCTATGCAGGAGGCCTACGTGGGTGGATACTGGGACGAGATAGTGGCCTTTACCAGGAGCCTGTTCAACTCTTCCTTTAAGACCAATCCCTGGCTGGAGCGAGCTGTCATGACGGGTATTACCAGAGTCAGCAAAGAGTCTATCTTCTCCGACTTGAATAATCTAAAGGTGGTGACGACCACCTCGGACGAATATGCCACATCCTTTGGCTTTACAGAGGAAGAAGTGTTCGCTGCTTTGGAGGAATGCGGACTTTCGGCGGAGAAAGAGAAGGTGAGGCACTGGTATGATGGTTTTATCTTCGGGAAGCATAAGGATATTTATAACCCTTGGTCTATCATAAATTTTCTGGATACAGGGAGATTCACGACTTTCTGGGCCAACACCAGCTCCAACAGCCTAGTGGGAAAGCTGATTCGGGAGGGGAGCCGGGCAGTGAAGGAGAGGTTCGAGGCGCTGCTCCAGGGAGAGACCATCCAGTCGCCGATAGATGAACAGATTGTGTATAACCAGCTGAAAGGAAACGAAAGCGCGGTCTGGAGCCTGCTGCTGGCCGGCGGATACCTGAAGGTGCTTTCCCATGAGAGCTACACCGACATCCCGGAGGGAGCGCAGCCGGAGTATGAGCTGACCATCACCAATCTGGAGGTGAAGCTGATGTTCCGGAGCATGGTCCGTGACTGGTTCAAGGAGGCCGAGACGGACTACAATGATTTCATCAAGGCGCTGCTGCTGGGGGATAAAAAAGCCATGAACGTCTACATGAACCGTGTGGCGCTGAACATCTTCAGCTACTTCGACAGCGGAAAGAAGCCATCGGGAGCAGAGCCGGAACGCTTTTACCACGGCTTTGTGCTGGGCCTATTGGTGGAGCTCCAGAGCAGATACATCATTACTTCCAACAGAGAGAGCGGCTTTGGCAGGTACGATGTGGTGCTGGAGGCCAGGAATCAGGAAGAGGCCATGATTTTAGAGTTCAAGGTCCACGACCCGGAGGACGAGGAGACCCTGAAGGACACCGTACAGGCCGCGCTGCAGCAGATTGAGGAAAAGCAGTACGCCGCCCAGCTCCTGGAGCGGGGGATTTCTGCGGAGCGCATCCGCAGCTATGGCTTTGCGTTCCAGGGGAAGACGGTCATGATTGGATAAAAGAGAAAACCAACGGTAACGCCAAAGTGCCGCTTTCTTGCGGCACTTTTCTATCCGATGATGACCTTGCTGTCCGCATAGGAGATATTGTCCGCCGGGGTGCGGCTGTTGAACACCAGCGCCAGGGTGATGGGGCCGATTCTGCCCAGGTACATGGTGAGGGTCACGATCAGCTTCCCGGCGGGGTACAGCGCCCCGGTGAGCCCCCTGGACAGCCCCACCGTGGCGATGGCGGAGGTCATTTCGTACAAGGTGTCCAGGAAATCGCTGCGCTGCACGGCCAGAAGGGCCACGGTCAGCGCCATCAGCACCGAGAAGCTGAAGGTGACGATGGCCACGCACCGGCGGATGGCTTCGTCCGCAATCTTCCGGTTCATGACGGTGACGTCCTTTTTCCCCTTGATATTGGCCAGCATGGAGGCGATGAGCATGACGATGGTCACGGTCTTCACGCCCCCCGCCGTGCCCGCAGGGGAGCCGCCGATGAACATGAGCACCAGGTATGCCAGGCAGGAGGCCGGCCGGAAGGACTCCTGGGGGATGGTGGCGAAGCCAGCGGTGCGCAGGGTCACGGACTGGAATAGCGCCGCCAGTGCCTTTCTGGGCCAGCCCAAGGGCCCCAGGGTGGCAGGATTGTCATATTCGAAGAGCAGGGTCAAAGCCGCGCCTGCCAGAATCAGCGCCAGGGTGGCGGTCAGCACGATTTTCGCCTGCAGGTTCATCTTGCGGCCGTAGCGCCCGTCGCTTCTGCGGGGCCGCAGCACCCTGGCCACCTCCCAGTACACCGGAAAGCCCAGCCCGCTGACGATGATCAGGAAGACCGTAGTGAGGTTCATGATGACATTATCCCTGTAGCCGCAGAAGCTGTTGCCCCCCAGAAGGTCTATCCCCGCGTTGCAGAAAGCGGATACCGCGTGGAAGATGCTGTACCAGATGCCCCTGTAGCCGTACTCCGGGATGAAGACAATTGCGTAGCCGACAGCCCCCAGGCCCTCCAGGCACAGGGTCACTTTCAGGATGCGCATGGTCAGCCGCACCAGCCCGGAGAGGGTGTCCAGGTTGTAGGCGCTCTGGATCAGCATCCTGTCCGCCAGGGTGATCCGGCGGCCGAACAGCCATAGGACCATGGTGGTGAAGGTCACGATGCCCAGCCCTCCGAACTGGATGAGCAGCAGGAGCACCACCTGCCCGAAGGCGGAGAAGGTCTGGCCGATGTTGACGGTGGACAGGCCCGTGACGCAGATGCTGGAGGTGGACACGAAGAGGGCGTCCAGGAAGCCTATGGACTGGCCGGGCCTGGCGCTGATCGGGAGCGTCAGGAGCAGCGCCCCCAACAGCGCGCCGATGAGGAAGCCCAGCATGATGATTCCGGTGGTGGTGGTTTTTCGCTTTTTCATATCATTTCCAAACGCAGAAGCGTTTTCCTCTCTCTTTCCTCATTATTATGCTGTCTGTCTTATGGCAGAAAATTCGTCCTGCTTAGTATACTACGAAAATCCAGAACTGTCAAAAATTGCCTTGAACGAAAAAGATGCCGGAAAAGGCGCTCTGCAGATAGGGATTGCAGGGAAGAGGATAATGTTTTAAAATGAAATAAATTGGAACCGGGAGGTGCGGGTAAGATGAGAAGACCGAAAATGATTCTGTTCGACTATGGCCAGACCCTGGCGGACGAAGGGCGGTTCAACGGGATAAAGGGCACAGAGGCCGTGCTGCGGCACGCCGCGAGGAACAGGCATGGCTTCACTGCGGCTCAGGTGCAGGCGGCCGCGGACGAAATCAACGCCGAGCTGGGCCGGTTCGACCCTGCCAGGCGGCATCTGTTCCAGGTGGAGGCGCCAAACCATATGTTCACGGCATATCTCTACGAGTCCATGGGCATCGAGCTGCCTCTGACGGCCAGGGAAATCGACAGGATTTTCTGGGACGCCGCGGCCCCGGGGACGCCCACGGACGGCATCCAGGAATTCCTGGCTTTCCTGGGGGAACAGGGCATCCGGACAGGTGTCATCAGCAACATCGCCTTTAGCGGCGAGACGGTAAGTGAGAGAATAAGGGCTCTGTTGCCGGGACATACATTTGAATTTATCATCGCCAGCAGCGAGTACATGTTCCGCAAGCCCAACAGGCGAATCTTCCACCTGGCGCTGGAGAAGGCGGGCCTGGGGCCGGAGGACGTGTGGTATATCGGAGACAATTACGAATGCGATGTAGTCGGGGCCAGGGAGGCGGGCCTCTTCCCTGTCTGGTACACAGGCGCGGCGCAGGAGCCTGTCCGGGAGGAGGCAGATGTGCTGACCGTCTCCCATTGGAGCCGGCTCATGGGGATGCTGGCGGAAGGTCGGGGATGAGGATGCCCCATCAGCAGTAAAATTTGATGCTGTCTGTTTTGAAGTGCTGCTTCCATGCAGCGCAGATCAGGAAAAACTACGCCTGAATGATTTCCAGCAGGCTGCGGAGCTCCTTGCTGGAAATCTTGTCTTTGTTATCCGCAACGATGCAGCCTCCATCTCTGGTCAGCCACACTTTTGTGGCATTTGCTGTTGGTGTGCCTTTTGCTATATGCACATGAATCGGCTCATCGTTTTCATTTGACCAGAAGAAGACTTTGTAACTTCCAATCGTAAATAAATTAGGCAATCTGTACCCCTCCATTTGTGCCATATTTGTAGAACAAATGGGCATTGCTGTGCATAAATCGGTCGAAGAAATCCATTTCTTCTGCCGAAAAGCCCTCTTTTATCAGCCAGGTATAAGAAGGAAGTTGGCATCTTGCGGTATCGAAGCCGTCCTCCGCAGGCCGTTCGAAATGGACTTCAACCTTTTGGATTCCCTGTTCTTCGAAAACTTGTGTGTGCACGATTTCAGTACCGTCTGCCAACGTGATATAGGGATAAACCATGGAACCCTCTCCTTTCGGAAAACGAATTGCGGCTTTCGCCGGATGCCCTCATTATAACAGATTATTCTGCAAAAGTCATTGCTTTTTCCTGTTCATCTGAATGAGGATATCTTCCGCCAGCTCCTCCGGGGTGGCATCCGGGCTGCGGCGCATGGCGCATTCCAGATGCTCGATCATCTTCGGGAAGAGGCAGGGGCGGACACCGCCCGCCAGGACGATTTTCGCCGTCCCCGTCAGCAGCCCGTAGGAAATCTTCTCCGGCACGATGCCCTCTATCAGCGCGGGATACCGGACTTTCAGATTGTCCGCTATGTCCTTCACCAGGTCCGGGTAGAGGATTTCGTGGTAGCTGCCGCGGACAGTCTCCTCCAGCCTGCCCAGCATATGGTCCAGGGTCCCGTCGTCTACGGAATCCAGTACCTCGGAATACAGGATATTGTGAAAAGAGAACACGGCGAATTCCATTTCCCCCAGAGAGGAGAGGTCCCGGATGCGGACGATGGGCGTCCAGATGCCCTCTTTGGCCAGGCTGACCTTCAGCGCCCTGATCCGCTCCGGGAAAGAGGCGCCCTGGGCGAACGCGGGCACCAGGCCCATGCCGAACGCCAGCTCCAGGGGGTCCAGGCAGCCGCGCAGGCAGCTCCCCATCTCCTGCTGCACCTGCCTGATTCGGGCGTCATCTCCTGCAGCCCTGTCGGCACAGTCCTCAGCCCAGTCCCGGCAGACGCTCAGCCCCAGCAGCCAGTCCGCGCTGACCTCCAGGAGCCGCGCCAGGTCGGAGAGCATGGAGATGTCCGGGAGGCTTATGCACCGCTCCCATTTGCTCACGGCCTGGGGCGTTATCCCCAGCCGCCCGGCCAGCTCCTCCTGGGTCATGTTCCTGTCCTGGCGGCAGTTGGACAGCCGCAGGCCTATCTGCATCAATTCGTTTGTCTTATTGTTCATGTTCTTGCCTCCCTGATCGGAGTCCCGCCCCACGGCCGGGACATTTTTTATGTATTCTATTGTACCAAAAGAGGAGGGGCCTGTAAAACAACGGATGGTTCAGCCGGGGCTAAACGGTTCCGCGGGTGGGCTGCGGCGGCAGTTCAGTGTACAGAGCCGGTTCCGCCATAAGAAAACAGGCCCAGAGCCTGATGCTTTTGGGTTTTATAACATGAAAATAAATATATTTGACAAAAATTTGCCAGCAGAATGACCCAAAATGACGGAAAAATATAATAGAAACCGTCATTTTACCAATTTCCTCTTGACAATCTAGGGGGGTGGTACAATAGGAGATGGAATATTTCATTTTGCCAGGAGAGGAGGACGGTTCAATGGTCATAAAGGCTAGGGAGAAAAATAAACCGGCAAAAGGACAGACAGGGAAGAGGGGCGTGTGGGAATCGATAGTGTTGGAGGTGAGGAAGCGCTGGCAGCTATACCTGATGCTGGTCCTGCCGATTGCGTGGCTGATCACCTTCGCCTATGTGCCCATGGCGGGAGCCGTCATCGCCTTCAAGGATTTCTCCATCCGGAGAGGAATCTGGGGGAGCGATTGGGTAGGATTGAGGCATTTCAAGAATTTCTTCATGACAAGGGATTTCGGGCTTCTGATCAGAAATACGCTGGCAGTCAGCCTGTACAGCCTTGTGGTCAGCTTCCCTATGCCTATCCTTCTGGCCCTGGCGATCAACGAGCTGGGCGGCAGGCATTATAAGAAGATAGTCCAGATGGTTACATATCTGCCCTATTTCATCTCTACAGTGGTTCTGGTGGGCATCATGCAGAATATCTTTTCCGTGCGCACGGGGCTGATCAATAACGTGATTACTCTGTTTGGGGGCACGGCAACGGACTTCATGGGCAAGCCCGGGCTGTTCCGGAGCATGTATGTCTGGTCAGGGGTCTGGCAGGGGATGGGCTACAGCGCTGTCATCTATATCGCGGCCCTGGCAAGCGTGGATCCGTCCCTGACGGAGGCGGCGATCATCGACGGGGCCAGCCGCTTCAAGAGGGTGTGGTATGTGGATCTGCCCACGATACTGCCCACCATCGTCATCCAGCTGATCATGGCCATGGGCAGCGTGATGAGCGTCGGCTTCGAGAAGATCTACCTCCTTCAGAACCCGGTGAACCTGGAGCTGTCAGAGATCATCTCCACCTTCGTCTACAAACGGGGCCTTGTGAATTTCCAATATTCCTATGCCACAGCGGTGGGCCTGTTCAACTCGGTATGCAACCTGATTCTGATCGTCCTGGCGAACATGTTCGCCAAGAAGGTCAATGAGACAAGCTTGTGGTAAGGAGGCAGTCATGGCAAAGGAGATAAAGAATAACAAGAAAGTCCGGTATTATACAAAATGGAACGACCATCTCTACATGGCGCTGGTGCATGTCCTGTGCGCGGTATCGGTGGTGTGCATCCTGGTTCCGCTGATTTTCGTGGTGGCGGCCTCCTTCTCTTCGCCGAAGGCGCTGCTGTCGGGGAAGGTCTATCTGTGGCCGGTGGACTTCACGCTGCGCGGCTACAACATGCTGTTGGGCCACAAGCTTCTCATATCCGGGTTCCTCAATTCCATCCTGTACACGGTGGTGGGCACGGTGATCAATGTGGTCATGACGGTGCTGGCGGCTTATCCGCTTTCCCGCAGGGATCTGGCGATCCGCAATCCGGTGATGTTCCTGTTCACGTTCACCATGCTGTTCAGCGGCGGCATGATTCCGTCCTACATGCTGGTGAAGAACCTGCACATGCTGGACACCATATGGGCAGTTGTGATGCCCACGGCGCTCTCGGTGTGGAACCTGATCATCACCCGCACCTATTTCCAGTCCACGATTCCTCAGGAGATACTGGACAGCGCCAGCGTGGACGGATGCGACGATTTCAAGTTCCTGATCAAGATATGCATCCCGCTGGCCACGCCGATCCTGGCGGTGAACGTGCTGCTGTACGCGGTAGGGCACTGGAACTCTTACTTCAACGAGATGATGTACCTGAACACCACCACCAAGTTCCCCCTCCAGCTGGTCATGAGGGAGATCCTGATGAACATGAATACGGCGGGCATGTCCATGGACGTGACGAAGCAGCTTGAGATCCAGGAGACTAAGTACCTGCTGCAGTATACCACCATCATCGTGGGCTCCGTGCCCGTGATGCTGCTCTATCCCCTTGTGCAGAAGTATTTCGTAAAGGGGATTATGGTAGGAGCGATCAAGGGCTAGGCATGATTTTCTGTTGTATGTGCCGATTGTGTCGGCAAGGCGGGAAGCAGGGATCAGGACGCTCCGGTTTTGTATGGAAGAGCGCTCATGATAGAGGTTCCGGAGACGGTAAACAGGCATCATGGGGGTTTCCGGACAGTTCCAGAAATAGGCTCTCGGAATTTCAGAAGGTATAATCAGGCATTGTGGCAGGACGGCGCCTGGAAAAAGGGAGGAATCGCTCCCAGGGATTTCCGGAAAGCCGCGTGATATGTGGCCTGGAGATTCCGAGAGGATATCAGAAAGAATAAGGAGGAAAGAAGACATGAAGAAAAAAGCATTGGCACTGCTGCTGGCATTGTCCATGACGGCAGCGATGGCGGGATGCGGAGGCTCAGGCGGCGATTCCGGCGAATCCAAGGGAGGGGCAGCGGACTCCGGCGAATCCAAGACAGAGCAATCCGCGGACGCCGGTTCCGGAGATGAGGAAGATGCGGGCTCCGAAGGGGAATCTGCGGAGGGCCCTGCCGGCTTCAATGCCACCGGCATGCCTATCATGAATGAGCCCATCACCCTCACGGCATGGATAGAGGGCGGCGCGGACACTGACTGGTCCCAGAACGTGTTCCTGAAGGAGATTGAGGAGAAGGCCAACATCAAGCTGGAGATCATCTCCACCCCCAGCTCGGATTCCCTGGAGAAGCGCAATCTGATGCTGGCGGGCGATGACTATCCGGATCTCCTTTTGACAGACTGGACCGCGATACTGACGAAGTCGGATATCATGCAGTTCGCAGTGAAGGAGGGAATCTTCCTTCCCATCACCGAGTATGTGGACAAGTATGGCAACAACATGAAGAGGATCTTCGACGAGAATCCGGCTTACAGGGAGGGCAGCACCGCGCCGGACGGCGAAATCTACGGATTCGCCCGCTTCTCTGAGTGCTACCACTGCTCCGCGTACCCCAAGATTTATCTCCGTCAGGACTGGATGGATAAGCTGAATCTGGAGATGCCTACCAACACCGAGGAGCTGCGGGAGGTCCTTCGGGCATTCGTGAACGAGGATCCCAACGGGAACGGCGAGAAGGATGAGATAGGCCTCATCGGCGCCACCACATGGAACACGCCGGTGGAGTTCGCCCTGATGGGCATGTCCTTCCAGACTGTGAAGCCTGACTTCTGGCTCAGCCTTGGCGCTGACGGCGAGAGTGTAGAGTTCTCACCTTCGACCGATGCCTACCGCGAGGGCCTGCGCTACATCAAGAGCCTTTATGACGAGGGCCTGATCGATCCTACCTCCTTCACCCAGAAAGAGGACATCATGGCGCAGACAGTCCGCACGGAGCCTCATGTAGTGGGCATGTATGTCTGCGACCACGCTGCTATGGGCTATGACAACAGCGATCCCGTGGAAGCCGAGAACTATCAGATTCTGATTCCCGTTGCAGGTCCCGATGGCTTCCGCCGCCAGGGCCAGAACGCAAACGAGGGGACCATAACAGGATTCGAGGCGGTGATTACGGACAAGTGCCAGTATCCGGAAGCTGCTTTCCGTCTGATTGACGAGTTCTTCTATGACGACGACTACAACATGATGCGCTTCAAGGGAAAAGAAGGACTTGGCTGGGAGCGCGCAGCGGAAGGCGCAAAGAACGTGTTTGGCGGAGAAGCCAGGTACGTAGTCCTCTCCGTGCCGGAAGAGGATAAGGAAGAGAACGACAAGTATGGCTTTGGCGTTGGCCCTCAGGCTGATGTGGCTTCCTTCCGCCTTGCCATGCTGCCCGAGGTGGAGAATGTCTACCTGCAGGAGAACTATGAACAGCGCATAACCCTCGACACCCAGAAGGTGGAGGAATTCATCCCGGAGAAGAGGCTGGAGTACAATCCTTTCATCCCTCTGGAGATGACGGATGAATACGCCGAGATCCAGACGAACCTCAACAGCTTCGTCAGGAAGACCATCGTCCAGTTCATCACCGGCGAGCGTGACATCGAGAACGGCTGGGAAGAGTATCTGAGCGAGTTGGATTCCTACAGAGTGGACCGCTATGTAGAGATATACAAGACGGCCATCGGCCAGTAGGACAGAAATCAAACAGCCAGGCCTTGGCTTGCAGCGGGCCTGGCTGTTTTTTTAAGGAGGGAACAGTATGGAATTATGGTACAAGAAGCCGGCGGCTTATTGGGAGGAGGCGCTCCCCCTGGGGAACGGAAGGCTGGGAGCCATGGTCTGGTCAGGGGTGGAGCAGGAGAAAATCTCGCTGAACGAGGGCTCCCTCTGGTCGGGGTATCCCCAGAGCCACGATATCCCCGGAGCGGAAAAATATTATGAGGAGGCGCGGAGGCTGGCCAGGGAGAAAAAGTACTGTGAGGCCCAGGCGCTTATCGAAGAGAATGTACTGGGGCAATACACCCAGAGCTACCTGCCCCTGGGAGAGCTGATTCTGGACATGGTCCATCCGGAGGGAGAGGTCTCGGACTACAGACGGTGGCTGGATCTGGAAAAGGCGATGTGCGGACTGCGGTACTCCGTGGGAAATGTCAGCTATGCCCGTGAGGCCTTCGTCAGCGCCCCGGACCAGGTGATGGTGATGCGCATCTCGGCGGACAAAGCGGGAAAAGTCTCCCTGCGGGCCGGGTATACCTGTCAGCTCCGCGCCACGGTCTCCGTGGAAGACGGCTGCATGGTCCTGGACGGAATCGCTCCCTCCCAGGTGGATCCCTCCTATGTGAAATCGGAGGATCCGGTCATCTATGAGGAGGATCCAAAGAAGAAGGGCATGCGGTTCTGCGCCATGCTCACCATCCGGCAAAAGGGCGGGACGGTGACGGAACTGCCGGAGGGCCTGGAGGTCGCGGGGGCGGACAGCGTCACCCTGTACCTGGCGGCCAGGACAAGCTTCGACGGACCGTTCCGCCAGCCCTTCCTGGAGGGGAAGCCCTATCGGGAAAACTGTCTGAAAGACCTGCGGGCCGTCGGGGAATCGGGCTATGATGCCCTTGCCGCCAGGCATGTGGAAGATTACCGGGTTTATTTCGACCGTGTCCGGATCGACCTGGGAGCCGGCAGGG
This sequence comes from uncultured Acetatifactor sp., assembly GCF_948601915.1. Taxonomy (NCBI): domain Bacteria; kingdom Bacillati; phylum Bacillota; class Clostridia; order Lachnospirales; family Lachnospiraceae; genus Acetatifactor; species uncultured Acetatifactor sp. The sequence goes on from NZ_CAPDXS010000008.1 coordinate 49,773, forward strand.
AAGAGCTTCCTACGCCGGAGCGGCTTGCCGATTGGGAGCAGGACGTGGATCCCGCCAGATATGCGCTGCTGTTCCAGTATGGCCGTTATCTGCTGATAGCAAGCTCCCGACCGGGAACCCTTCCGGCGAACCTGCAGGGCATCTGGAACCAGCACCTGCGCGCGCCGTGGAGCTCCAACTATACGGTCAACATCAATACGGAGATGAACTACTGGGCGGCGGAGACTGCAAATCTGGCGCAGATGCATGAGCCTTTGATGGAGTTTTTGGACAACCTCCGGGTCAGCGGGGCCAGGACGGCCAGGACCCACTACGGCGCGGGAGGGTTCGTGGCCCACCATAACAGCGACATCTGGTGCCTTTCCAATCCCGTGGGCAACCGGGGAAAGGGCACTGCGGTCTATGCCTTCTGGCCGCTTTCCGCGGGCTGGCTCAGCGCCCATGCCTACGACCATTATCTGTTCTCGGGGGATGAGGAGTTCCTGCGCCGGACCGGCTATCCCATCATCCGGGACGCGGCCCGGTTCTTCCTGGACGTGCTCAGCGAAAATGAGGAGGGGAAGCTGATATTCTCACCCTCCACGTCCCCGGAGAACAATTTCCTCTATGGAGGGAAGCGCTGCGCGGTGAGCGAGACCACCACAATGACCATGGCCATCGTCCGGGAGACTTTGGGCAATGCGGCATCCTGCTGCCGGATCCTGGGGACGGACAGCCGGTTTCTGGAGGAGCTGGAAGAAGCGCTGGGACGCCTGCCGTCCTACAAGATAGGAGCCCGGGGCGAGCTGCTGGAGTGGAACGAGGAGCTTGAGGAGAGCGAGCCCGCCCACCGCCACACCTCTCATCTCTATCCGCTGTATCCGGGCCGGGAGATTTCGGTGGAGGAGACCCCGGAACTGGCCAGGGCCTGCGCGCGGACGCTGGAGCTGCGCGGGGACGAGAGCACCGGCTGGGCCCTTGCATGGCGGATCAGCCTGTGGGCGCATCTGCGGGACGGGGAGAGGGCCTACCGCATCCTGAAGAAGCAGCTGCGCCCCATCGACGGCAGCAGCCCTTTGAACTATATGGCGGGCGGCGGCTGTTACCCCAATATGTTCGGCGGGCATCCACCCTTCCAGATCGACTCCAATTTCGGCACCTGCGCCGGCATTGCGGAGATGCTGGTCCAGAGCACGGAGAAGTCCGTCACGCTGCTGCCCGCTCTTCCCAAGGCTTTCGGCACGGGCATGGTCTCCGGCCTGCGGGCCCGGGGAGGGGTGACGGTGGACATCAGCTTCCGGGACGGGAAGCTGGAAAAAGCGGTGCTGACAGGCACGATGCCACGGGAGAGGGAATTCACCGTGTGCTACGGCGGGAGCCGGAAGCAGATACGGCTGGCCGGGGAAGAGCGGATCGTCCTGACGGAGGTAGACTTTTGAAAGTGATGCGCAAAGGGCTTATGGGGCTGGCCCTCCTGCTTTTTTGCATGGTGCTCCCGGGCTGTGCCCGGGAGGAAGAGGAGCGGCCCGGGAAGATTGAGATACACTTTTTCTATAATGAGCCCTGTGCCTCCTGCGACGGGACAAAGGACTTCTACCGGGTGGTGAAGGAGGAGCTGGGGGATGTCTCCGACAGGTATCCCTACGAGATATATCCCCACAATGTATTCCAGGCCTCCGCGGCCCAGGACAGGGACAGGGAGCTGGGGAAGCTGGGCTATAGCCAGGAGGTGATCGGCTCCCTGACCTATCCCGTCATGACCGTGAACGGAAAGGCCTATCTGGGGATGGACTCCATCAGCCAGTCCCTGCGGGAGGCCTATCTGACGGCGGGGGAGGATCTGTTTGTGTACGACAGAGGTGTCTTCGACCCTTGCAGGAAGCAGACATTGAAAGAGCTGCTGGGCAGCTACAGGCTGGAGAAGGGCAGCTCCTCCGTTGTCTATTTCTACCGGACAGTGTGCGAGGAGTGCATCCGGACGGAGGAGGTCATAGGCTCGCTGCCGGAGACCGTAACGGTGGAAGGGGCCTCCTATCCCCAGCAGGTGGTCCGGATCAATACCAGGTCCGGCAGGAACGATGAGGTCATCCAGGCGTTCTTTGCCATGTACGGGGTTCCCGAGGAGGAGCAGATGGTGCCCATCGTCTTCACGGCCCGGGGATATCTGGCGGGCTATGATGCCATCTCCGCGGGCCTGGCCCGGGAGCTGGAGGCGGGCGCCGGGCTTGGGATGGAGTATCCTGAGTAGGGCGGCGGACCGCGCCGTGGATTGGGACGGTGCCGGGAGGAAGGGCCGGGCGGCATGCGCGCGGGATTGGGGCCGCAGGGGCCCAGGAGAAGGAAGGAGGAGAGGGATGTTAGCTGCAGCAAGCCCTGATAGCAGGGCCATCACAAGAGTGGAGCGCAGGGAGGGAAGCCTGTACCTGTATTCCCAGGCAGGGACGCACCGGCTCAGTCCGGTGAACGACAGGACCGTGAGGGTCACCTATACAGAGTCCGGACAGTTTTCTCAGGAGGAGAAGCCGGGCGTTCTGCAGAAGGCCCCCTATGGGGAATGGGACTACACGGAAGCCGGGGGCCAGATTATATTACAGATGCGGCTCCTAAAGGTGGAGATATGCAGGGAGACCGCCTCCTGCCGCTACTGCGACGGGGAGGGCAGGGTGCTCCTGCGGGAGAGGGGAAAGGACAGCAAGGTGCTGGAGGAGTTCCCGGTGTACCGCCTGTCGGCCCAGGGGAGCAGGATCGAGAAGGCCGCGACCCCGGACGGCGTCAAGGACGTGGTGAGGGAGGCCGCCCGGATCCCCGACGGGACGCGCTTCCATACCAGGCTGCACCTGGAATGGGAAGGGGAGGAGGGGCTGTTCGGCCTGGGGCAGCACGAGGAGGGCTTCGGCTCTCTGCGGGGCGAGACCGTCTACCTGCATCAGGCCAACCGCAAGATCGCGGTGCCGCTGCTGGTGTCCACGAAGGGCTACGGCATCCTGATGGACACGTACAGCCCCATGGTCTTCCAGGATACCGCATACGGCTCCTATCTGTACACCGAGGCGGATTGGGAGATGGACTTCTACTTTATGAACGGCGCCACCATGGACGGCGTCGTCGCCCAATATCGGATGCTGACGGGGAAGGCGGCCTTGCTGCCGAAGTGGGCCTTCGGCTATCTGCAGTCCCAGGAGCGCTACGAGACCCAGGAGGAGGTCCTGGAGACGGCCAGGCAGTACCGGGAGAGGGGAATCGGGCTGGACGGCATAGTGCTGGACTGGTGCTCCTGGGAGGAAGGGAAGTGGGGCCAGAAGTCTTTCGACAGGGGGCGGTTCCCGGATCCGGCCGGGATGGTCCGGCAGCTCCACCGGGAGGGCGTGCATTTCATGCTCTCCATCTGGCCGAACATGGATGAAAGTACGCAAAACTACCGGGAATTCCGGGACCGGGGGCTGCTGCTTCCGGGAAGCAACATCTACGACCCGCTGCGCGGGGAGGGGAGGGCGCTGTACTGGGACCAGGTGCGGAGAGGATATGGGGACTGCGGCGTGGACGCCTGGTGGTGCGACAACAGCGAGCCCTTCACGCCGGAATGGAACCACATGGAGCGCCCGGAGCCGTCCAGGATGTACGAGGAGTACTGCGCGGACGCCGGGCTGCGGCTCCCGGCGGAGATGATGGACGCCTTCGGCCTCTTCCACGCCCGGGCCATAAGCGAGGGGCAGCGCGGCATATGGGACAAGAGGGTGTTCAACCTGACCCGCAGCGGGACCACAGGGCAGCAGCGGTACGGCACCGTGCTCTGGTCCGGGGACACCGCCGCCACCTGGGACACCCTGCGCCGCCAGATCGCAGCCGGGACGCATTTCTGCGCCAGCGGCATGCCCTACTGGACCGTGGACATCGGGGGCTTCTTCGTCAGGGAGGGGAGGCCCTGGTACTGGAAGGGGGACTATTCCCGGGCCGACGGGGACCTGGGGTACAGGGAGCTCTTCGTCAGATGGTACCAGTGGGGGGCTTTCCTGCCGGTGTTCCGGGGACATGGGACGGACTGCCGGAGGGAACTGTGGCGCTGCGCCAACGGGGAGGAGCCCTTCTACGACGCGCTGCTGCTGGCCAACCGGCTGCGCTACCGGCTGATGCCCTATATCTACTCCCTTGCGGGTCTGAGCTGGCTGGAGGACCGCTCCATCATCCGGCACCTGGCGTTCGGCTTCCCCGGGGACAGGCAGGCATGGGACATAAGGGATCAGTACCTCTTCGGGGAGGGGCTGATGGTGTGCCCGGTGACGGAGCCGCTGTACTATGGGAGGGATTCGGCCAGGATTGAAGGGAGGCCCAGGAGCAGACGGGTGTACCTGCCCGAGGGCTGCCGCTGGTATGACTACTGGACCAACGAGGCCTATGGGGGAGGGCAGTGGATTGAGGCCGCCGCGCCGCTGATGCGCATCCCGCTGTTCGTCCGGGAGGGAACCGTCCTGCCTATGGCGCAGGCCGCGAGGTACACCGGGGAGCAGGGGCAGGGCCTGACGGTGACGGTCTACCCGGGGAGGGACGGCCGCTTCGTCCTCTATGAGGACGCGGGGGACGGCTTCGGGTACGAGGACGGGGAGTATGCCCTGACCACGCTGTGCTGGGAGGAAGGGCCGGGGAAGCTCCGGGTGGAAAAGACGAAAGAGTGCGGCAGCATTGCCGGGCGTTACAGGATAGAGAAGGTCGTGATAGCGGCCGGATGAGGGATAAAAGGGCCTGAAAAAGCCGACACGCAGCATGGATGCTGGGATTGTCGGCTTTTTTCGATTGCAGGAATGGTGTATGTGCACGCCGGTCAGGGCCTCTGGGCAGAAAACCATTGCTTATGAAAATTAAATATGTTAGAATACAATCGTACTTGAACATGGAAGCAGTGCATTCTGCCGAAGTATTTGTCCTCCGGGAGACTGCTTTGGAGCGTAGATGCATTCAGCAGGGGAAAATAAAGCGTAGAAAGGAATTGGTGCGATTATGAGGATTTATGCAGCAAAAGACTACAAGGACATGAGCCGCAAGGCGGCGAACCTGATTTCCGCTCAGGTCATCATGAAGCCGGATGCGGTGCTGGGTCTGGCCACGGGATCCACCCCGGTGGGCGCTTACGAGCAGCTCAGGGAGTGGCATGACAAGGGGGATCTGGACTTTTCCGCCATCCGCAGCGTGAACCTGGACGAGTACAAGGGGCTGTCCGGCGAGCATGACCAGAGCTATCGGTACTTCATGAACCATAATCTGTTCGACCATGTGAATATTAAAAAAGAGAACACCAATGTGCCAAGCGGCCTGGCACAGGACGCCGAGGCGGAGTGCAGACGCTATGACGGCGTGATCAGAGAGCTGGGCGGCATCGACCTGCAGCTGTTGGGCATCGGCGGTAACGGGCATATCGGCTTCAACGAGCCCTGCGATGTCTTCGAGAAGGGGACCCATGTGGTGACCCTGACGGAGGAGACCCGCCGCAGCAATGCCAGGTTCTTCAGCTCCATCGACGAGGTGCCCACCCACGCCCTGACCATGGGCATCGGCGGCATCATGTCCGCGAAGAAGGTGCTGCTTTTGGCATCCGGCGAGGCCAAGGCCCGTTACCG
>NZ_CAPDXS010000008.1:55370-58209 GCF_948601915.1 uncultured Acetatifactor sp.
CGATCTCAAGGCCCAGGCTTTGTACGATTCCTGCTTCGGCCCCGTGACCCCGGGCGTGCCCGCTTCCGTCCTGCAGCTCCATAACGATGTGGTCATCATCGCCGACGAGGCGGCCCTGGCCATGATCCGCGAAAAGACCGGCTGGGAGGGCGAAATCTATGATAATTAAGAACGGACTGGTTTTCCAGGAGGACAAGACCTTTTCCAAAAAGGACTTATATATCGAGGACGGCAGGATCGTGGAGAGCGCTGACCAGGTCACGGACAGGACGGAAGTGGACGCGGAGGGGCTCTACGTGCTCCCCGGCCTGGTGGATGTCCACAGCCACGGCGCGGTGGGCTGCGACTTCTCCGACGGCGACCTGGAGGGGCTTAAGAAGATTCTGGCCTATGAGCGCTCCTGCGGCGTCACCTCCTACTGCCCCACCTCCATGACCATCGATACGGAGGAGCTGCGCAGGATCTTCAAGGCCATGGGGGACTTCACGGAAGGCCCGGGCATGGCCCATGTGGCGGGCATCAACATGGAGGGGCCTTTCCTGGACGTGGACAAGAAGGGGGCCCATCTGGCGGAATTTATCCTGGCGCCGGACGCTGGCTTCTTCCGGGAGTGCAATGAGGCCTCCGGGAACAAGATCCGCCTGGTGACCCTGGCCCCCAATGTGGAGGGTGCCATGGAGTTCATCAGAGAGGTGCGTGACGAAGTGGTGATATCCCTGGGGCATACAGGGGCGGACTATGAGACGGCCAAAGCGGCCCTGGAGGCAGGGGCCAACCATGTGACCCATCTGTGCAATGCCATGCTGCCCCTGGAGCACAGGAAGCCTGGCCTGATCGGGGCGGCCTCCGAGGACGAGGGCTGCTACGCCGAACTGATCAGCGACGGCATCCATATCCACGAGAGCATGGTGCGGGCGGTGTTCAGGATGTTCCCGGGCAGGGTGGTGCTGATCAGCGACTCCATGCGGGCCACGGGCCTGGAGGACGGCACCTATGACCTGGGCGGGCAGCAGGTGACCGTGAACGGCAAGCTGGCCACATTGGCATCCGGCACCATCGCAGGCTCCGCCACCAATCTCTACGACTGCATGCGCACGGCTGTGTCCTTCGGCATCCCCAGGGAGGAGGCCATCGCCGCCGCCACCATGAACCCAGCCAAGAGCATCGGCATCTATGATGAGGTGGGCTCCCTTACCCCCGGCAAGCGGGCGGATGTGGTGCTGGCGGATCAGGATTTGAAGCTGGTGAAGGTGCTGTAGGACGGAAGGATATAGACGGAATTGCGTTAAAAGCCACTCGTTTCCAGGCTTGTGAGACGGGTGGCTTTTTGACAGCCTGTTGTCGATTTCACCGATACTTGAAGAGAAGGAGAGGGCGCTCGCTGGGCGAATATCGGTTCCAACGGACTTGCAGGGAACTGTCACAGAGTACAGGATACAGGATGAGGATGGGGAGAAAATGTGGCTCCCTGTTCTGTGGTAAAGGGGCTGACCGGGGCGGGTATCTGCAAGGCAGTTAGCCGAAACAGGCAGAAACTGTCATGACGGCTGCGCTTGATTCGTATATACTTCTAAGCAGACAGAAAGGAAAGCGGGGATGGGCGGATGGAACTGATGGAATGCATGCAGAGAGCTATCGACTTTATGGAAGACAATCTGTGCGGCAAGCTGAGCATGGAAGCGATAGCGGGCCAGGCCTATATGTCAAGCTTCCATTTCCAGCGTCTCTTCTCGGTGGTGTGCGGCGTCTCGGTCAGCGAGTATATGCGCAACTGCCGACTGGCCCTGGCCGGGGGGGAGATAGCGCGCTCGGATGCAAGGATTATCGACATAGCGTTAAAGTACGGCTATGAGTCGCCGGAAAGCTTCTCCCGGGCATTCGCCCGTTTCCACGGCATATCCCCCATGGCGGCGCGCAGCCGGAGGGGAGGGCTCCGTGCATTTCCGCATATATCTGTCAAATCTATGATAGGAGGCGGCCAAATGGTGCAGAATTTGAAGGAAAGAGGCTATACGGTGAAGGAGAACGGCCCCATTTACTACACGAGGGATATGGACGGGACCGCGAAATGGTTCGAGGATGTCCTGGGGTGGTACGGGGCAATCGACCAGAGGAATGAGGAAGGCCAGGGGACATATGGGTGCCTGCTGCCCATGCCCGTGGAGATATTCAGCATGACGCTGCAGCCCTTCAACGGAATCCATATGTTTATCGGCGAACCCACCGGGCAGACCGTGGCTTTCATGCGGGTGGACAATGTGGAGAAGCTCCATGCTTTTGTGAAGAAGAGCGGGTGGACACAGATCGGTGAGATCAGGGAGCAGCACTGGGGCGGGAAGGAATGCGATGTCACCACGATCGACGGGGGCGTGATCAGGTTCTTCGAGCTGGAGGAGTACCACGGCAGGTGAATCCCGTCTCGCAGGGCTGAGGCTGTGGTCTGCGGGAGAAGAATTGGGCGGAAAAACGGAAGCCCAAACCCGAAAATCTGAAAATGCGGCCGGAAAATTGTCAGAAAATGGGTTAATTAGACGGTTGCATTTCGTAAACTGATGTGATATACTACAGACCGTCAGGATTTACAGTGATGCCTCCGGGAAAGTACCGGCTGACGGTCTGTAGTCGGGTTGTGCTGTGAGTTTAACCGGTGCGCAAGATAAAATACTGACTCAAGTGAATAAGGACATGACAGGTGCCGGAGGGCGGAGGAATCCGCCCGGTCCGGTGAAAAGGGAAGCAGGTGCGAGGCCTGCACGATCTCGTCGCTGTGAGAGAAGAGTCATGCTTCACGCTGCCGAAGGTAAGGGGCAGCGGATGTCACTGGGAAAGATCGGAAGAG